>JAUIHU010000702.1 GCA_030432175.1 Verrucomicrobiia bacterium
GTTGTTCATGGTTTGGATCACTTTGTCGCCAGCTCGAAAGGTCCACCCAAATCGTTCCACTGACGGCTCGCCGTGACGAGGGGGATTGAGTTGGGTTTGCAAATGGGCGTTCATCTGGCGAGATCCCAGTAATCCAGTGTTCATCGGGCAAAGTGTTTGGATGTCCTGAATCGGGTCGAGTCCGAATTTCTTTGGAATCCGTTCCATTATCATGCGGGTCATGATCCTGGCGACGTCTTCCGGTGTCTCTTTTTCGATAAAATAAAAGTCAGAATCTTCTCCTGGTTCGGGCAGTTTCGGGAAATGTCCCTGATTGATGCGATGCGCTGAGGTAATGATCCGGCTGGATGCGGCTTGTCGAAACACTTCGGTCAACCTTGTCACAGGTACCGCGCCACTATCTATCAGGTCACCTAAAACCCGCCCTGGTCCAACCGACGGCAACTGATCGACGTCTCCAACCAGTAACAACGAACCATCCACAGGCAAAGCTTTCAACAGTTTGCTCATCAAAGGGGTGTCAACCATCGAGCATTCATCCACGACCAAGAGATCCGTAGGTAAAGGAGAGTTTTCGTTGCGCTTGAATCCGCCATTTCCCGGATCAAACTCCAGCAGCCGGTGAATAGTCTTGGCAACTTGTCCAGTGGCTTCGGACATCCTTTTGGCGGCGCGTCCGGTTGGCGCACAGAGGGTAATCTTGACCTGTTTTGCGGCTAGTAATGCCAGAATCGATCGAGTCAATGTGGTTTTGCCGACTCCGGGACCACCGGTCAGGATCAGAATTCTGCTGGTCAGGGCTGTTTTCAGCGCTTGAATCTGGCTGGGGGCCAGTTCAATTTTCAGCTTGGTTTGCAGCCATTGAACCGCTTTTTCGAAATCAATTTGAGGAAACCGGCAAGGAGATTGGGTCATGTCCAGGATCCTCATTTCGATTTCTTCCTCAGCCAATCTCAGCGCTGGAACAAAAATCAGCTGTTTGTCGTCAACTTTGACCTGGGTCAACTCCTTGAATTCCAACAATTCCCGAACAGCTGTCGCGACCTTCTCTTTATCAATCTGCAACAATTCGCTCGCGGTCTGGATCAATCCTTCTTCTGGGAAACCACAATGACCATTGTTGGTCTGCTCAATCAGCGCATGAATCACACCAGCTCGGGCACGCATCGGAGAATCTGCGGGAATCCCGAGTTTTTCAGCAATTTGATCGGCCGTCTTGAATCCGATCCCGCGAATATCCTGCGCCAGTCGATAAGGATTTTCCCGAACCTTTTCCAGCGCTTCGTCCCCGTAAGTTTTATAAATACGCACCGCGCGGCTGGAACTCACTCCGTGCGAGTGAAGAAACACCATGATGTTGCGGATTTCCTTCTGTTCATCCCAGGCGGACTTGATCTTGCGTCGCCGCCCCTTCCCGATTCCCGGCACTTCCTCCAGTCTCGCCGAAGCTGTCTCGATCACATCAAATACCTGCTCGCCAAAATGTTCCACGAGCTTTTTGGCATATACCGGACCAATCCCCTTGACCAGTCCGCTGCCAAGGTACTTTTCCATCCCTTCTCGGGATGATGGAGCGGTGACACGGATCGAATCCGCTTTGAATTGCAGGCCATGATCGCGGTCCTGAACCCAGATACCTTCCGCCTGAACCCATTCTCCAGCATGTATGGCAGGTGTGGCTCCAATCAGAGTCGCCAGATCACGCCGTCCACGGACTTTCACCTTCAAAACGGCGAATCCGGTTTCCTGACTGTGAAACGTTACGCGTTCCACCAGTCCGTTCAGCGTTTCCATTGGCATATATTGAATCAATTCAGCTGTGCTCAGTTTGTAGATAAAAGACTTGAACAAATCAGCATCTGCGGAGTCTAAGTAATCGCAACGGAAAAGCCAATTCAGCGACGTTGAAAAACTGCAGTCGTTTTTTTTAATAAAACCCGTTGATTTTATCGGCATTAGCGGATTTACTCTGTTTGAACATTGTCCTTATGGCGTTTACGAAAAAGATAAATCTAAACCTTTCAATCTCTCAGCTTCAGGGAAAAAGTGCAAAGTATGCTCTGACCCTGGCTGTATTGCTGGCTATCGCAGGAGTCTTTGCAGCCCACGCCGGTGAGCCAATCCGTTTTTCGCCGCTAAAGGACGAAACTCGCCTGAAAGTATCGATTCCATCGCGCCTGACAATCGGCAATAATGAAGGACAGGTAAATGATCTGATTGCTCTATTGAAGAAGAGATCAGGGGCTGGTCCCGATATTCCTTTGGCTGCATACTGGGGAGCTGACATGTCAGGGCGATCAGGGGTATCCCGAACCCGGTTGGAGAAGTTTTTGAACGGCCGGGAAGAAAACATCGGAGAGATGACTCTGGACGATTATTTTGGGAATACATCAAGATCTGAAAATCTATGGTCTGATGAAAGTTCTTCCCGATCTGGATCACAAGGTAGATCCTCCCGTAGATTGGGATCATCCAACCCAAGCCTACAAGATTTTTATCTCGAAACTTTGGAACGCGACGCTCAGGAGACATCAGCTTCCTCATATCAGTCGGATGGCTATGGTTCCAACAGCATTTGGGATGATTCAGAGGAAGATCCTTTTGCCATGGGAGATAATTCAGATACTGAAGATTCCGGTAATCGCAGTGGATGGGGAGCTGGTGTGCAAAAGTTTCAAGCCGGTG
>JAUIHU010000703.1 GCA_030432175.1 Verrucomicrobiia bacterium
TCCGGAGAAGGAGTTCCCTGGAATCCGCGTGCTTGGAACCATTGGATGGATCGCTGCCGGAATCCTGATCAGTTGGTTAGCATGGGATAATCAAATCAACATGTTTTACCTGACCGCCGCCGCCGGGCTGGCTCTGGGATTCTTCAGTTTCACTCTCCCGCACACTCCACCTGTTCAGGAAGGAAAAGTGTCCATCAAACAAGTCCTCGGACTTGACGCGCTGGTCTTGTTGAAAGACAAATCTTATCTCATCTTCATCATTAGCTCCCTCCTCATTTGTATTCCGCTGGCTTTCTATTACCAGATTGCCGCTCGTGTCGTGGAAATGGCCGAACTCCCGGTTGGGCAAACCATGTCATACGGACAGATGTCCGAAATCTTTTTCATGCTCGTCATGCCGTTGTTTTTCAAACGCCTGGGCGTCAAATGGATGCTTGGGGTTGGAATGCTGGCCTGGGTATTGCGCTATGCGCTGTTTGCTTTTGGAGCTCCCGATCAAGTGCGCTGGATGATTCTAGTAGGAATCCTGATGCACGGTATCTGCTATGACTTCTTCTTCGTCACCGGTCAGATCTACACCGACCAGGCTGCTGGACCTAAAATCCGCGCTCAAGCTCAAGGATTGCTCGTTTTGTTCACACTGGGGCTGGGAATGTTCATTGGCGCTCAGGTTGCAGGAAAAATTGAAGGGCAACACACCACTCAGGATTCGAAAGATCTGGGGGCTCTGGTAGTTGAAAGAAGCGCAGAAATTGAAGATTTAGAACAGCCAGGAGAAGATGCAGCAGAAGCAGAAATTACAGCTCATGAACAGCTGGTAGAAACCCTGACTGCTGAGAAAAACAAACTCCGTCAGCAGGAACTGGCCGCCATCGAATGGAAGCCGCTCTGGGGCAAACCAGCAATCTTCGCCGGCATAGTCATGGTGGTCTTCCTGGCTCTCTTCAACCACAAAAAGAAAGAAGACATGCCTGAGGAAGTTCCAGCGGACGGACCACCAGAAGAACCCGCATCAGAGTCACTTCCTAAATAATCCGTTTGGACAATTAAATGGCTGAACATCAAGTCAGCCCGGTTTAAAAAACTCAGCAAGCCCCCTGGAGGTTCATCCCATCAGGGGGCTTATTTTTTGGAGCGCCACAAAGAGAGGGCACGCGCGAGGAGGGCACGCGCAAGGCGAGCCCCTACATACTGAACTTGATTTCCATCCCTTTTCCGCCTAACAATCGGGCGTTCCAAACATAATAAAGATCCTTAATTCATGGAAAAAACCATTATGAATCGCCGCGATTTTATCCAACGTGCTGCCACAGCGACACTCGGACTGGGTGTAGCCGGCCTCTTGCGCCCTACACTCTCCAGCGCCGCTCATCACGAAAAACAACTTTTCCACATCTCACTGGCTCAATGGTCCCTGCACCGCGCCTTCCGCGCAAAAGAGCTGGATCCACTGGATTTCGCCAAGGTCACGAAAGAAGAGTTTGGCATTCATGCAGTTGAATACGTGAACCAGTTCTACAAGGACAAAGCCACTGACAGCTGCTACCTGAAGGAACTGAAAAAGCGCGCTGATGACTATGGTGTAAAGAGTCTGCTGATCATGTGCGACGGCGAAGGACGCCTGGGCGATCCGGACTCCGCAGCCCGTACCAAAGCCGTTGAAAATCACTACAAGTGGGTGGAAGCCGCCAAATTCCTCGGATGTCACTCCATTCGCGTTAATGCTGGCAGTTCCGGATCTTACGAAGAACAGATGAAACTAGCATCTGAGGGACTCCAACGCCTCAGCGACTTTGCAGATCAATACGGACTGAACGTCATTGTCGAAAACCACGGTGGACTTTCCTCCAACGGAGAATGGCTTGCTGGAACACTCCGCATGGCCAACCGTTTCAACTGTGGAGCCTTGCCTGATTTTGGAAACTTCCGCGTTTCAGGCGACGAATGGTATGACCGTTATAAAGGTGTCAGCGAGTTGATGCCATACGCCAAAGCCGTCAGCGCCAAAACACATGACTTTAACGACCTTGGCAACGAAACTCACACTGACTATTACCGGATGATGGATATCGTTCTGGAAGCAGGATACCGCGGATTTGTGGGAATCGAGTACGAAGGAAGTTCTTTGGGAGAATACGAAGGCATCAAAGCCACCAAGGCCCTTTTGGAAAAAGTCCGTGACGTCCTGAGCTGAGAAAATCGGCTTTCAAGTTCAAACAAAAGAAAACCCAAAATTATCCGCTTGACTTCACGCGGATAATTCTTAATTTTCGTCGTCCGTTCTTTGGGAAATCTAATCCTGATCGGACAACTAACCGCCAGTGTAGCTCAGTGGTAGAGCAGAGGACTCATAAGCCTTTGGTCGGGGGTTCAAATCCCTCCACTGGCATATTTGAGCAAAAACCTCTGAAAACCTTCAGTTTTATTTATCTCCATTCTTCTTAGTTGACCTCAGCCGATCAGCGAATGATGTTATGCTTCATCCTGATTTTAACAGGTCTAACAACTATCATATGAATCATTGAGGCCTAGTCTCCGGAATCATCCGAGCCACAGCTCTCCACCGGACTTAACTTCCACTCTTTTCCATAGGTTTTTATGTGCTCCAACAGTTCCGGGCTGGTGACGGTTTTCATTCGGACCAGGTCCACTTTGTAGGGAATGGTCAGTTGATCCAG
>JAUIHU010000031.1 GCA_030432175.1 Verrucomicrobiia bacterium
GACCAAGGTAGCCCAGAGCAGCGCTCTGGGCTACCTTGGGTCATATATCCACCGAGCCCTGAAAGGGCGACCCAAAACATGCTTCAGTCAGCGCCATTCCCCTGAAACCGTTTTGTTACAGAATCCCGTAGGAAATCATATCTTTACCTCTCAGACAACTGTCCGTCACCAGATTTTAGAAGTGCGCCCTGCCCCCTGCAACGTGTAAATCCTGACTTGAACTCCGGATTTACACGGATAATATTTTCGGATGATCTCTCAAACATTGGCTGTCGATCCTGGAAGCTTCATTTGTTGTATTTAAACTGCATCCCTATTTCGAAAACTTTGGAAAACGGGTCATCAAGGCTCCAAAGTATTACTTCACCGATCCAGGGTTGGCTTGCCACCTTTTGGACATTGAACGTGTGGAGCAAGTTTCGCGAGACCCGCTGGTGGGTTCTCTTTTTGAGAATCTCGTCATACTCGAAGCTTTGAAATTCAGATACAACAGAGGGCTGAGCCCCAACCTTTACTTTTTCCGAGACAGCCGAGGGAATGAACTGGACCTCCTTCACAAAACCGACAACGAATTTCATGGGATTGCAATCAAATCCAGCTCAACTTACCACGCATCATTCAAAAAGGGACTGATCCATTTCGATGAAAACACTCACAGTCTTGAGAAAAAATCGATTGTTTACAGCGGAGAAAACAGAACCTTCAGTGATGGGATCCAACTGGTTTCGTATCTAGAAATCGCATCCATTCTGGATGGGTGAGTTTTTTTTCTTTGGGGTGAGACTAGATTTCGACACATTCATGCTTTAGTTATTCAATTTTTGAGTATGATCGATAAACCAGCAATGACTGCCAGCGCGCCCAAAACAAATCCAGAAACCTTGCATGCGATGCAACCAATTTTCCGATAAAGGCTGTTTCCTAAGAAACCAATGCCTATTCCAAAAAAGCACCATCCCAAACCGACTGCATGAGGACCGGCGACATAGGGTTCTGAAATACCCCCACGACCAATCAAGACAATGTTCTTCGTCAGAACACCTTTAATTCCATAAACCATTGCAAACAATCCTGGAACTAATGCAAGAACCCAAATAAAAAGCTCGCCCAGCGAATTTGATATGCGGCCAAGAAAGCTCCTTTTTGCTCTTCGGTTACGAATAATGATTATGTTTTCTTCATCCCATTGATTCATTGCTATTCGCTAATAAAAGAAAGCCATAATTCAAAGACGGCCCCAAGCCCTTCAGAAAGGCTCCTCTCGCCGAGCTGGGGCTCAGCGTTCCCAGGGAGGGGAACTCCCTGCGGAAACTGAGCCCTTCAATAATTTCTAAATCTTGGCTACGGCCCAAACTGCCTTGTCTGTCCGCAAAATTATTTGGCCGTCCACAAAGGCCGGGGTGGCGTTGGTGGTTTCTTTGAGGGTGTTGGATTCTACCAGTTCAAACTGATCGGCGGCTTTGAAGATCAGGGTGTCGCCGGATTTGTTCATGGAGTAAATCAAATCCCCAACCAGGGCGAGCGAGGACCATGACCCGTTGTCTGATCCCTTGCCTCTCAGACGCTCGTCCCAAACGAGTTCGCCGGTTTTCAGATCAAAGCATTCAGCAAGTCCGTTCATGTTGACTACGAATATTAATCCTTCGTGGATAACTCCCGATCCGAGTTTGGAGCCGTCGCGTTCCTTGATCCAGACGCGATGGGTTTGCGTGACGTCTCCACTGCCACCTGGTTTCACTGCCAAAGATGTGCCAGCGTATCCTCCCATGACCACTAACAGACCTTCGCCATAAACAGGTGAGGTGTAAACCAGTGGATTCAGTCCATTGCAGTACCAGAGTGTTTTTCCGGACTCCGGATCCAGCGCCTGAACCTGTCCGGGAAAGCTCATGATCAGTTCCTTACGTCCGGCATTAGGTCCGGTTTCCACTTCGATCAGGATCGGAGCGCTGAATGAACAGACGACTCCGTTCGCGTTACCTCGAAAATTGTCGGTTCGGATTGATGTGTCGATCTCCGGTTTGGGCTGACGCCAAATCTCGGATCCGTCCTTCAAATTCAACGCCACGAAAAATGCCTCTTCTCCCGGACCGTGGTAGACAAAGACCCGATCCTTCCAGATGAGAGGCGATGAGGCGTTTCCCCACATATGCTTTTGAGGTCCCAGGTCCTTCTTCCAAACCACCTCCCCTTCCATGTTGAAACAAAACACACCGGCCGATCCAAAAGTCGCCACAACCTGCTCGCCATCCGTCACCGGTGAAGCGGCGCAGTAGGGGTTGGTTGGGTGAGTGGACTCCTCCCCTTTGTAAGTCGTTCCGTTCTTCCAAAGAATATCACCGGACTTTCGGTCCAGACACCAGACTTCGCGACGTCCAGTGGATTCAGTCGCCTGCGTGACAAAGATTTTATCCTTCCATACAATCGGTGAAGAGTTCCCACGATCCGGCAAATCAGTCCGCCACAGAACATTCTTTTCCGGACCCCACACCGTCGGGTAGGAGTCTGTCTTGGAATCAACAATCCCGGAACCTTCCTGGTTGCCACGCCATGAAGGCCAGGAATCTCCAGCAGACAAAATTGAAACGCTTAAGCCAACAACTCCCAGAGTCAGTAGGAAAGTTCGGCATCTGCTTGTCATGATGAGAGCGCTCACAGAATCAGCGCAGGACAGTTTTTGAAACTCGGAATACTTCATGTCGTTTTGAATATTTTTTATTGGATAGGATTAACATTATTAAAAGGATCAAATACTGTCTCCACTCGCCGAGCTGGGGCTCAGCGTTCCCAGGGACGTCACTCAACTTCACTCACAACTCTTCACTGCATTTCTTTTCTTAGCGTCTTTGCGTCTTCGCGTGAAAAAAATCTTTCCAGTCGAGCCGCAGCTAGCAGTCAGTGATTGAACCGAAACTCAGCGCTCGCCAGAAGCGCCCATACCAAATCAGCATAACGACGAATGTCTTTCCCATCCCCAAGGAAAGCCAGCGACATTTCCAACTCCTCCGAATCCGGGCGCCGTCCAAACACCGATTCAAACGCCAGGTTCACACCAGCCTCCACAGAGTCCGCACTCTGCATTTGTGAAATCAAATCCGCCTCCGCCTGACGTGTGACTTGGTTAAAGCCCGGGTTGTTGGTCAGGAACAATGCCTGGTGCACGGTAGCTCCGGGTGTTTCCTCAAACAGTTCCGGGAACTTGTCGACAAAACTGCGCGTCAGTTGCGCCGGATCCAATGAAGTCCCATTCAGCTTCGACCACACTCCCGGCTCAAGCCCACTCAATGCCACCACCGCGGAACGTGCGATCGCTTCCCCAGGCAGTGGCTTTTCCATCGCATAAGAAAATGTTGTGGGTTGAGGTTTCAAAATTCCACCATGTTGATCTGCGTCCCATGCTTCCAATTGATACACGCGGCTCAAAACGATTTCCCGAATCAATCGCCTCAAGTCATATCCGGATTCCTGAAAATCAACAGTCAACCAATCCAGCAAATCCGGATGACTGGCCGGGTGCGCGGAGTCCATTTTATCCACCGGATGCACCAATCCCCGTCCGATCAAATACGCCCAGATGCGATTCACAACAGCGCGTCCGAATTCCGGGTTTTCATCAATCGCCTGCCGCGCCAATGCTTCTCTCCATGATTCTTTCGGGGTCGCCACAACCTGAACTTGCGGCGCCTTCTTTTCAAATTGTTGATCAATCCCCGGTTCAGGCGGCATCAGGTAAAGTTCCGGTGATTCTTCTGGATCCGTCTCGGGTTTTAACGCTACAGGTTTATTGTTCCCAATAAAGATCGGCAACGCATCCCGCGCTTCTCCTGCCAATGTATTGAACTGTTCAAATCCACCGGTCGCGCGTTCTGCCAAAGCCGGTCCGTCCGGTCCTTTTACATTGGAGCTGCGTCGTAAAAAGGCGACCAGTCCCCAGTAATGATCCTGTCGTATTTCCGGCGCAAGTGGATGATCATGGCATTGCGCGCACTGGATCTGTTTACCGAACAGCGCCGGAGCCATCCGCTCGGCTGCCTGTTGCGGTTGGTTGTTGAATCCAAATAGAAAGTATCTCGCTCCTTTAGCTTCAGGATCTTCCGGTCGGGCAGTGATCAAATCCCGAGTCATGCTGTCCCATGAACGGTTCTCCCGAAATGCCCATTCCAGATAATCAATCCAGCCCTGATTCTGACGCCGATCCCGGTTTCCATGAGGCCCACCACGTCCCAGGAACACCCAGTCAAAAATAACCGCCATCCACTTTGCATGTTCCTCCGAGGCCAGCAACTGGTCAACCAACACCTCCCGCTTTTGATGCGATCCGGTTTGTACAAACTCCTGAACTTCTTCCCGCGTAGGAATGCGTCCAACCAGATCCAGGTATATTCGTCTCACAAAGGCGCTGTCCGACGCCAACTCCGGCCGAATTTCAGTGTCCAATTTCACTGCCGGATCCTCCGAGCGCCAGGCATTTTCAATCATCCAATCCACTGCCCTTCTCGGCGCGACTCCTAATCTCACTGGCGCGCGACTGACTCGCGATCGGATGTCATCCGGCTCCGCTTGAGATTGCTTTCCGGAAGAATCGGCCACCCATTCCGCTGTCCCAGTCTCTCCGGATTTCACCTGACCCAATCGGGTAATCCAAGCCTTCAACACCGCCACTTGCTCCATGTCCAGCGGATCTCCCTTAGGCGGCATGCGTGTTTCAGCATCCGGGTGCAGCATTTGAATCAGCAGACTCGATTCCGGATCGCCCACCTCGACAACCAACCCGGAATCGCCACCCTGCAAAGTGGTCTCCACCGAGCGCAGGTCCAGTCCGGACTTCTGCTTCACCGATCCATGACATTTCCAACAATGATCACGAAAGATCGGAATCACATGCGACTCCCAGAATTCCTGCGGTGCGACGCTCTCGTTATCTGCAGCCGACAACTTTGAAACACCCGACGCCGGTAAAAGCAGCAAGGCTGACAACCCGGGAACCAGAAACCTTGCTGCCTTTAAAAAATCCGGAATGAGTCGAGCCAAACTGTTCATGATTTCAATCTTATCCTATTTTGCTTGTTCCTGAAATTTTTGCGCCAGATCCAGTTCCCCCATCTGCAACGCCAGGTCAGCTTGTTTCTGAATCACTTTTTTCATCCCGGAATAACCCGGATGTTGTGTCCGAAATTTCTCATACGTCGACAAAGCTGCTTGCAGATCACCTGCCAGCTTCAAGTAGTCCGCTTTCTTCAACATGACGCGAATGGATCGCCATGGAGATTTTTCGTTCGTCTGAATTTCCAGAGCTTGCTGACAGATTTCCGCAGCTTCTGAAAACTTTGCCTGCCTGTATTTCAAATCCGCCATGGCTTCCAACAGAACCACACTTTGACCAGCAAACGGCAATCCGTTCATAAATGCCACGGACTGATCCAGACTCCATTTCTGGTTCTCAAGGTTTAAGTTTAATCCTCGCAAAAAGGACCATTCAATCAGCGAGCTTTGATTCTCAAATAAAAATCCGTGCTGCGCCTGTGGTTCTTTTCCAAATGGACAGTACAAAGGATCTCCCACCACGGTCACCTGCCAGGAAAGCGCGGGTAAGGATGCATAAGCCGCCTCTCCAAAGGTCGCTTTCCGCTGCAACAGATAAACCATCAACGCTTCAATATCGGGAGTAAAATCCAGGTAAGGTTCATAAACACATCCCAATGTTGCAGCAGCTCCCTTCGCCAGTAATGGCCCAACCCAATTCTGTGTTTGAGATTTCAATGTAGCTGCGCTGAATGAATGAAGATGATATGCAATAGCCCCTTTCATGAATTCAATATCCGGTCGAGCTAAAGCTCCCTGAGGATGCATTGTGTACCAGCCAGCGTAAAGAGCCACCTCACTCATCGGATATTCATACTTGTACACATCCGGATCTTCATCCAGCGTCACCGGCAAGCCCATCAAACGCGCCACATTGAACGCGCCTTTTAACATGTCGTCGCCCTTCTTGTAGCTGCCGCTCTGAATACCTCTCGTGTCGAAATAAGCGCGCCCCCAAAGGCCCCATTTCTCTGCATACAACGCCTGATCCACCAATCCTTTGGCAATTTCCGGCGTCGGTCCGTCCAGTCGGGAAACAATCAAGAGTCCCTTCTCTGGTCCAATATTGGCTAGATCCGGGGTGCGATACAAAGGATTCAGATAAGGTCCGGTCAGATCATGCGGATCCGACTCAGCCAGTGGTAACAGCGCGAGTTCCTGGCTGATGGACGCTTCATTGCGTTGAAGCTGTTGAGGAATCTTGTCCATCCCGGATTCCTTCAAACCTGGAACAGGCATGATCTTCAAAGGCGTTCCGTAACAGAGAACCAGATAACGAACTTTGGACTCCACCAGCTTCCGGGTATCCCTGGCGCCAAACCGAAAAAGTCCGCGTTTCTTCTCCTTGTCGTAACGAAAAAAGCCTCGCTCCTCTAATTCAGCAAGCAACGGATCTCGCACACGGTTGTCAAAAGCGCTGCGTGAAATCTCTTCTTCACCCGGCATGTCGAGTCCGATAAGCCGATCTTTCGATACACCTCTCGCGGCGGCATAATGCTCAGCGACATCTATCGAATCAGCATCATTGTCATTATAAACAACCACCACCTGATCTGCGGGGTTGGACACAGAGCTGTTGCTATCTCCGTCAACATTCAAATCCTGAGCGCTCCCGTTCAGAGCGGAACCCATCAGCCCCAGCGCTGTGACACCCGAGAGCAGATTGTTAAAACGACGGTCAACAACAGCGCATGACAAACCCCAACCGATCCATCCCCTTCCTGAGTGATTGTATTTCATTATAAATAGGTTGGACGCCGGATCCTCTGATTCTTCTCAAATCCCCAACAAGAATCCTGCCCAACGCCTTCACCGAATGACCTGAAACTCCGGCAGCATCGCCACGCTCCACATCAGATCCTGCAACGCTTCCGGTTCGAGTTTTGCCCCAAATGCCTCGCGGCAGATTTTCATTTCCAATTCAGTCGGAGGACGTGACAACGCTTTCTCAAAAACCGCATTCACAACGGACTCCAATTCCGCATTCGCGAAATCAGAGGACGCCAGCCAGTTTTTGGATCCACGCACAAAGAGCTCGTGCAGTGTTTCTCCGTTAGCCATTTCCAGTCCCTGTAAAGTTGTAGCGGCGCGGGATCTCCGGGTCATGATCTGTTCCCGGTTCGGACGTCCCAGGCACACCATCAACGGATCTGCATTCTGCAAAGCCGCCCTTGCCAGCAGCGGATCGGTCAGTTGCCCGGCCGCCTCCGCCAGCTTGTTTCCAAAGTTCCAGGGAGCAATCGAGGAATCGCCCAGTTCCGCTCCGGGAGACCAGTCGCATTGAGTGGAGTCTAACACCAGCCAATCCTCTTTCGGATCATCAGTCACTTGCCATGATCCGTCAGAAACCAGCAGCCACTGAAACTCCGATGCATCCGCTGCCCCACGAGCTCCCAGTCCAAAAATCAATCCAGCCGGATTCGCTCCCGAGCCACCATTCGACGCTTTCACCGCCAGAACATTTTTCCCAACCTTCAACACCGAATGCACTGCGGCGCTGGTCACCTGATTCCAATCACTTCCCTTCAAAACCGGTTGTCCGTTCAAGAAGGCTTCAAAGGAATTATCCGCCGCGCCCAAAACCCATGCCAGTTCCGGCAGATGATCGAGGTGAAAGGTTTTTCTGAAGTAAATCGTCTCGGGCGGAACACCCGCAGCGGCTTTGTCAGAAGCCCAGATCCATTTTGCGCCGTCCGGAGCCAGATCGGAATTCGCATCCGGCAGCTGCAATTTTGCAGCTGTCTTTTCCGGCCAGGCTTCAGTGAGTTGATAAATCGCATCCACAAACACTTCCGCGTCCATTCGCTTCATCGTCGGACCGCGAAACACAAAATTCTCGGAAGGTTTGACCGGTTCCTTTTCAAAAATCACAGAAGGACGTTGATACGCCGCTGATGTCAGCAAGGTGCGCATCAGGTGTTTCAAATCATAATCATGCGCTACAAAATCTTCCGCCAGCCAGTTCAGCAACTCCGGATTCCACGCCGGGTTTTCCATGACATCCAACGGCTCGACCAGTCCACGTCCAAAGAAACGTGCCCACACCCGGTTCACAATGGTTCTCGAAAGTCTTCCATTCCTGGGTCCGGTCAATGCATCCGCCAGTTGTTTCAATCGCTCAGCTCGGGGCGCTTCCGGATCGATTTCTCCCAACTGCGGATATAACGGAGCCATCTTCGCGTACTCACCGGTCGGCTTGTCGCATTCATACATTTGCAAAGGCTTATCAGCAAAAACACTGGCCAGTCCGTATGCGTCTGCCAGTCGCCAGTCATCAATAAAACTGTCGTGACAGGAGGCGCACTTCAGATTCACTCCCATGAACACCTGCGCCACACTGCGCGCTGCCTGCATTGGCGGTGTCTGACTGGCGTTGATGTCCCCACGCCAGACGATCCCTTTAATAAATCCTTCAGACTCCGATGTGGGCGAAACCAGTTCGTAAACAAACTCATCAAAGGGTTTGTTCTCGTACAAGGCATCGTAAAGCCACTGGGTAATTTGTTTACGTCCGCCGTCAATATACCCGGTTCCGCGATAGTCGTTCCTCAAATGGTCATTCCAGAAGGTCAGCCAGTGAGTGGCGTAACGATCAGAATCCGCCAGTAACTGATCCACCAGTCGTTCCCGTTTGTCTTCCCGCGTGTCGTTCAGAAAATCGCTCAATTCTTCGGGAGATGGAGCCAAGCCAATCAGGTCGAGATAGACGCGGCGGGCAAAGACCCGGTCATCCACGATTCCTGCAGACTCCAAACCTTGCGCCTCATCGTATTGAGCCAGCCATCGGTCCACTGGATGTTCCGGACCAGCCTCAGGTAAAGACTTGGCAACAGGATCAAAATTCACCGGCGGCCTGCGTCCGAGATCCACTCCTTCACCCCACTCAGCTCCCTGATCCACCCAGGCTCTCAAGATCCCAACTTCCTCAGAGGTCAGGCGGTTCCCTTTTTGAGGCATCACATCATCCGGATCCGTCCCTGCCACGAGATGAATCAGGTAGCTTTCAGCGCTATTTCCGAGAATGACAGCATCTCCGGAATCGCCGCCTTCGAGCAGCGCTTCTCTGGAATCCAGTCGAAATCCACCTTTATCCTTGCCTCGACCGTGACAGCGAATGCAGGCATTTTCGAAAATTGGAAGCACCTCGTTTGAGAAATCAACCGATCGATCCAGAGCCGGGGGTAATGCCGAGGCGGAACCGTCGATAGCAGGAGAATCCTGCGCATGAACTGGCGATGCAATCAGCGCCGCCATCCATAAAGTTGTGACCAGAAATAAAACACCTTTTCCAGCAGAGCCAAACTGTTTCCGCCTCAGGCATTGCAGCGCTGAGGAAAACATTTGTAGTTCCAATGCATTAACCATGAACATAATACTACTCATAAAGCTTGATGGGACCTGAGTCACGCCATTCCACCACATCCCCTTTCAAAATAAACAGGATTATTTTGAACTTTTCATGCGGCTGCTTTTTCAAGATAACAGGGTAATACCTTTAAAAAACAAAATTTGAGTTTTCGCTTCGTCCATTACAAGATTCCTATCTTAATGGAGCAAGGGTCGGCGCAATTTGAAATTTAACGCGTCATCCAGGCGGAGTGGGGTCATTTTTGTTTAATTCTATTACTATGAGAAAAAATCACGTATTTAAAAAGAGTTACCGGATTGGAGCCCTGGCTGCATTGTTTCTGAGCTGCCTCACTTTACCTGTAATCTCCAGCGCTTTCGCTGATGAGAAACATGCAGATCACGCCGAAGAGAGCCACGGAGAAAAAGCAGAGTCCTGCCCGGACTGCAAAGAGGACAAAATCTGCGAAAAATGCGACGATAAAAAGGCTAAAGCCAAATCCTGCTCGGACTGCAAAGAGGGCAAGACCTGCGAAAAATGCGCCGACAAGAAGGCTAAAGCCAAATCCTGCGCTGACTGCAAAGAAGGTAAGACCTGTGAAAAGTGCGCTGCCAAAAAGGCTAAAGCCAAATCCTGCGCTGACTGCAAGGAAGGCAAGACCTGTGAAAAGCGCGCTGCCAAAAAGGCTAAAGCCAAGTCCTGCGCTGACTGCAAAGAAGGTAAGACCTGTGAAAAGTGCGCTGCCAAAAAGGCTAAAGCCAAGTCCTGCGCTGACTGCAAGGAAGGCAAGACCTGCGAAAAATGCGCCGACAAAAAAGGGCATCACGGACACGATGAAGGTGAACATTGCGAAGAGAGCCAGGAAGGAGAGCATCACGAACACGAACATGAACTCAGCCGGGAAGAACATCTGGACCACGCAATTGACCATTTGCGCGCAGCTGGTATGCATGAAATCGCTGAACACGCGCTGAATGCACTCCGCCACCAGCAGGAAGAGCGCGAGCACGAAATGCATCATCCCGAAATGCATGAACATCGGGAACATATGGAGCGCATGGAAATGGAAATTCATCGCGCTCATGAAGAACTGGAAGAGCAACGCCGTCATTTGGAAGAAAACTTTGAGAGAGAACAAATGCACATGCGTGAGCAAATCGAAAGAGAACGCATGGAGATGGCGGAGGAATTGGAAAGAGAGCGTCATGAAATGCGTCGCCAGATGGAGCGCGAGATGGAGGAAGCCAAGCGCCGCCACGAGATGGAAGTGTTCGCAGGTAATGTCAAACGCCACCAGCAGGAACTGGCAGAGCGTCTGGAACGCCTGGAAGGCGCCATGAAAGAAACTCGCAGAATGCTGGAACGTCTGATGGATGAGCGTCCCCAACTGAGACGAGGCCCTGCCCCTCAACCTCAACTGAGAATGGCTCCACCTGCTTCTCGACGTGAAATGAGAGAGCGACCCAGAGTCGGAGTTCCCATCCAGGAAGATGCAAGAGTCCCTCTCGAACGTACTGAAAGAGATCGCCCTGAAGGCGCCAGACCTTTGCCTCAAGCCAGATCCAATGGCGCCAGACCAGAATAAGGCAGTTTAATAATCCAATTTTAATTTTTTTAACACAAGCGCTGTCTGATTTTATTTAATTGGACAGCGCTTTTTCTTGAGCTCTTTCAGAAGTGGGTGGTTCTTTGCAGTTCAGTCCTATTTCAATACAGGTTCCACTCGCCGAGCTGGGGCTCAGCGTTCCCAGGCGCTCCACCCAACTTTAACCGAACCCTTTTTCTTCTCTTTCGTGGTTCAACCTGCATCTTCTCCCGCCAGCCGAACCGCCAGTCGGTAAGCGGCATAAAGACTGCCTGCATCCGCCAACCCTTTCCAGGCTATATCCATAGCGGTTCCATGATCCACACTGGTCCGGACAATCGGCAATCCCAGGGTCGTGTTCACCGCCTGATCAAAGGCCAGCGCTTTCACCGGAATATGCCCCTGATCATGGGTCAGACAGACAAATCCATCGACCAGTTTACGCTTTAAAGGAGTAAATGCCGTATCCGGCGGTAATGGACCTTCCACGAGTATGCCTTGATCCAACGCTGCCTGAATCGCCGGTTCCACAAATCGCTGCTCTTCGCGTTCTCCAAAAAGCCCGTTCTCGCCAGCATGCGGATTCAAACCCAAAACCGCCAGCCTGGGCGCGCGCTTCCTGATCTTCAACAACGCTTCGTGCGTCAACTCAATCACTTCCAGTATCCGGTCCACACTCAGAGCCGCTGGAACTTCCATGTACCCGATGTGAGTGGTCACAAACGAACAGGTGACCGGTTCCGAATACTGCATCATGCACCATCGCCGCGTTAAACCGCATCTTTCTGCAAATATTTCGGTATGCCCCGGATAATTCAATCCCGCTTGCGCCAGCGCTTCTTTCTGAATCGGCCCCGTAACTACTCCAGCAACCCGCTTGCCCAATGCCAGATCAATAGCGTGTTGAATGTAATCAAAGGATACCTTCCCGGTATTGGCTGAGAACTGGCCCGGTTGAAAGGAATCAAGATCCAGTCCTGGAATATGCAGTAGCGCTGGAGCATCTGGGATTTCTTGTGAAAGTGATCCGTCTGAATTCAGCTCCAGCGTCAGACTCACTGCAGGATATTCAAAAGCACTGCATGATTGAGCGATGATTCTGCGGTCCCCGATCAGTAAAGGGTGAGCGATTGCGCGGAGGTCCGGATCATGAAAAGCCTTGAGAATCAATTCAGGCCCGACACCAGCTGGATCTCCCAGAGTGAGAGCCAGAGTAGGTAAATGAGTTGAACCAGGAGAAACGTTCACGAGAAGTCGCGGCTAGGATGTTTTACTTTTTGCCGCGACAATCTGGTTACGCCCGTTGTTTTTAGCTTCGTACAGCGCGTCATCTGCCACTTTCAGCAAATCTGCCTGAGCCAGACCATCCTCTGGCGCGGCGCTCACACCTCCGCTGATTGTCACTTGAACATTCTCTTTAAATTCAAGAGCAGCAACACTTTTTCGCACTCTTTCAGCGATCACAAACCCGGTCTCCTTATCAGTTTCCGGCATCGCTATAACAAACTCCTCCCCACCCATGCGCCCGACAAAATCGACCTCTCGGATAGAGTCTTTGAGCGTTTGAGCGACTTCTTTCAATACTTCATCCCCAAAGGCATGGCCGTGGGTGTCATTGAGCTTTTTAAAATGATCAATATCCAGCATGACCACAGAAAAATCCCGACCAAACCTTTTGATACGGGCCAGTTCATAGGTCATCTTCTGCTCCATGTTCCGACGACTCATCAACCCGGTCAGGTGATCATAATTGATCATCTCTTCGTAAAGGGAATGACGAGCCAGCACAGATTTAACCCGAGCGATCAACTCCACCGGCTCAACCGGCTTAGTCATATAATCCCCGACAACCATCATCCAACCCTCCACTTTGTCCTGAAGATCAGCCTTTGCGGACAAAAAGATGAACGGAACCAGCCGCAAATCAGGGTGATTTAACAGGCGTTTCCTCAATTCCATCCCATCCATCACCGGCATCATAATGTCGCAAATGATCAGATTGGGAATTTTTTCCTCCAGAAAATCCAACGCTGCCTGCCCATTCTCCACAGGATAAACGGTATAACCATGCTTCTTCAGATGATAAGCCACCATTTTGCGGCTGATCTTGTCATCTTCAACTAACAGTATTTCGGCGTTGTCTAGGTTGTCGTTCATCAATTCAGAACCTGCGTGGATCGTTTAGGTCCGTTTGTGTCTGCATTAATTAAGCCAAAACAGCATCAGATTCAAATTATTGTGTATTAACTGGTTGATCTGCCAGGCTCAGACCTGTTTCCGTGATGTCAGCTATAAACTTTTTGTACGCCAATTGGGCTGCATGATTGCAAATAGCGATTAAACTTCAGCTTGAAAATTGTATGGGTTGGATACAATTGAGGCAAGGTTCGATCCGAAAGAGGCAGTATTGCATGCAATGGGGCCTTTTTAAAATAAAATCATGGCTCAGCGAATTGGTCAGAATTTATGATTCTATGTCAGCGTCTTTTCCGCTAGTGTCAATGACCATAAACAGACGTTAGGCTCAACCTCAGCTATTGAATGATGACGGATTTCAATCGATGAATGAATTGGATTCCCAACAAGACTTTCCTTTAGTGCTGGTCGTGGATGATGATCCCGATTTGGCCAATCTGCTGGTGCTTCTCCTTCAGGGGGAGGGCATTGATGCAGATATTGCCAGTGATGGAAAGCAGGCGGTGGCAAGCGTGACAGCAAACACCTACGATCTGGTGCTAATGGATATCGGGCTGCCGGATATGGATGGGTTTTCGGTCTGGCGAAAGATATTGGAAACTCAGCCGGAAAAGATGAAGGACGTTCCGCTGATTTTTGTTACCGGATCTGAGTCTATGGAACATCAGGTTCAAGGCTTTGAACTGGGAGCTTCCGACTTTATCAAGAAGCCATTCGATGTGACCGAAATGATCGCTCGCGTTTCGTCGAAGTTGAGGAGCAAGAAAAAATGGGACGCCGCTGAAGAGGAACGTCAACTGGCCAAACAACGATCGCATGAAGAATTGCTGCGCATGAGCAATGCAATGGATTGTGCGAGTGACGCTATCAGTATTATTGATCCGGACGGATCGCAGATTTACCAGAACTTCGCATTCAACTCTATTTTTGGTTTCACATTAGAGGAATTACAGGCCGAGGGCGGACAAAAGAAACTGTATCGGGAGCCAGGCAAATGGGATTCAATTCTGCGTGCTTGTAAAAATGGTTCATCCTGGAAAGGAGAGGTGGAAACCAAAACGCGTGGGGAACAGGTGATTCCAGTACTCTGCCGAGCTAACTCGATTCGTGATGATAAAGGCAAGTTGATTGGGACGGTTTTCATTTACACTGATATCACTGAGCGCAAACGACTGGAGAACGATCTGGTTTTCCTGGCGCATCATGACGCGTTCACCAAGCTTCCGAACCGGCGCTATTTCACAGACTTGATAGCCAAGAGTGTCGCCAAAGGAAAGCGAGGCGCTCCGAGCGTTTTAATTTATATCGATCTGGATAACTTCAAGGTCGTCAA
>JAUIHU010000032.1 GCA_030432175.1 Verrucomicrobiia bacterium
ACAGCGAGTGTGATTTGAAAAGAGTGGCGCTTCACAGTTCAGCTCAAATTCAATGCTGGCTCCACTCGCCGAGCTGGGGCTCAGCGTTCCACGGGGCCACCCACTTTTAATCGCACCCAGTCTTTGCTTATTTCACTTTTGTTGAAAATTAGTTAAGATGACCGGGAATTCCATTTTCCAATTCCAGGAAGAAGGACTGGAAAGCGCTGCAACGCCATAACACACCTACCGAATCGATCGCCGCTTTCGATCACCTGCAATACATGAATCATTCCACCAATACTGCTCGATAATGCCGGGACGGTTGACCGATTGAAGAGGTGTCCAAAAATTCGAATGTTCCTTCAGTTGCCTCTCGACGAGCTACTTCGGTCCAGGTTTCAAAGTCAGATGTTGCTTCTATGATATATGTGGCGCCAGGGGATCCATCTAATCGCAGCAGAAACGCTCCGGTTGGCAAGAGTGTGATGGGAGTCAGCGTTGGCCCCACTGGAACCGGAAAGGCTCTGGCAGCGACTCGAAAGTCATCAAACACAATGAAGTTATCTCCTGGGAATTGTGGGTCGGTAAAGATCCACTCAATGGCAATATCTCCCAGATTCCGAGTTAGTCCAATGGTAGTGATCTGTCTTGAAGCGATGATTAGATCCCCATTCATTCTGACGCTCCAGAGGTTGGCTTGAAAATCCATTTCAATCTCAAGTTCATACACAACGTTATGTTCAAAAGTGAAATTGGTTTCATTCAAGCCAGACTCTGCGTCATCCGGTAAGGATGAAATTCGTAAGGAATTATTGTCAAATACCAGGCTGAACATCCGGACTGATTCCTGATTGTAAACGCTCCAGCGAAAAAAATCGAACTGGCCATTTTCCTCAGAAGAATCCGTAAATCGAATTTTGGTCGAGAAATGAATTACCGGCCTGGAACTTTGAATCGGATCGTAAGGGACTGGACGCCAAGCTGAGATAAACCCGTCTGATTCCTCAGGTGGCGCAAAACCAATGAACGCCTCTAAGCCTTCTGTATCAATGAATCCAGATGTAAACCCATTGCCACCGATTCCTTCGCCCTGCCAGTTTTCCTGCCCTACAAGGGTGAATTCTTCATCAAACCCGATGAACGAAGTTTCATACAAAACCACTTCGTCCTGCTGTTGCTCCTGAGCATTTACCTCAAAGGCAACTCCATTTGCAACTGCTAACCAAACAGTCGTGAAGTTGAACAGGCCGGATGAATATTGAAACAGACTGGGAAAACTAGCTCCTTTAAGATTTAATTTAATCATGATCTCCAAACTACGTGCAGGAATTAAATAAAAATTTGGATCCTATTAAAAGTTTGATCTTGCCGGAATTTGATATTTTCTAGCGTGGACTCTGAAAACCACCACGAGAAACATTCACCGAAGTACTCCCGGACGGCGCTCTTGTAGTCCCGGTTGAATTATTCCTTCCGGTCACTGATGAGGGTCGGGTTGAAGGCGGTCTGGTGGTTCTGCTGGTGGTTGACCTTGACCGATTTTGTGTTCGAGTCGTTCTTGTCGGTGTGGAGATATTGCGGCTTGGAGCGCGCACGCTTGGAGAAGGTCTCGGCGATGGCGTTGGTCGGGTCACGGATGGAGAGCTGGATCTTTGTCGAGACTGGATCCGTGACGGAGACACCCGAATCGTACGCGACGAACGACTGGATGATGGCGCTGCAACCCTGGGAGTTGTTCGGGGAGAGCTGATGGATGGTCTGGATGTATTTCGGGTTGGAGCAGTCACGCTAGGACGCGAAGCAGTTGTCGCAGAACGCGTTTGAAATCCCCCAGAGCGAGAACGTGTCACAATGGAACTGTTTCCACCGGGAGTTCTCTCAGAAGCCGAGACACCTGAACGAACCCTGGGTGATGGAGTTTGCACGCGTGTTGGTGTTGATCGTGACGCAGCAGGAGTTCGAGCAGGTCTGGATTCGGGAGTCACACTGGGTCGATTGGATCGCACTGTTGGCTGACGAGTTGTGACATATTGAGACGACCTCGTAGTTCTTGATGGCACATTGATCATACCGGACCTGTCCACTGTAGGGGAACTAGCCCGACTCCGGCTATTCACTGCTGGCGTACTACTACTTGGCGAATTCTGAACACGCCGTGCAGCCGATGTTACACTTGTATCAGAACTTGATGAACGTCTGATTTCTCTGGCTCCGGTTGTTGGGTTTGACCGTGATCCATTGGGTGTGGATGCAACCACAGGACGAGCTACGACTCGGTTCGCTTCAGACACAGGCACAGGTCTTTTATCCGAGTTCACAGGAACCTGATGAGCCACTATGGAGCCAGCAGGTCGAGTTTGAACTTTGGCTAATTTAATTGGGTTTTCAGGAACCGTTTCCATTCTTACAGGTGTCTTCTGGATACTCTTTCCAATACGAGATTCCACAGTGGTTAACCCAACCCCCTGGTTGATAATCGTGTTGTTATCCCCAATCACATAATTATTTATAATCACACTATTGGAATAAATATCCCGACCTCTCGAACCATAGACCGCATACCTTTCGACTCGATAGCCATGAAATCGACTATACGGTAAAAATGTGTAGTCGTAGTAGCCGATCCCAAACCCGAAACCCGCGCCTACTTGTGATCCACGATAGAAAAATCCCGTCCCGGCAACATAATGCGAGCGAGGAGGCAAAGGAGCCCAGCCGCAATAAGCGCTGTTATAACGCCAGGTCACCCAGGCAGGTCCCCAGGCTCTTCCTGGACGCCAGACCCAACCGTAGGATCCATGACGCGCCCAGCGTCCATAATGAAATGGCGCCCAACCCCATGAGTAATAAGAATCCCAATACCATCCATAATCCGTATATACCCATCGTCCATGAGTTCTGTACGGAGCCCAATCCAGATTAACGCTGGCCACTGTGGGTCTCCAACACCAGCCAATATCGGTAACATAAATCCAGTTCCCATAAGGACTCAGCGGTTCATAAAAATCCAATGCCGGACCGGAAATCTGTGTTGGAGATTCGTCTACAGGAACGGATGCCTCGGCGCTGGTTGGAGCTACCTGCTCCGAAACTTGCTGACTCTCCAATGTAACCAAATCGTCACTCGACTCAGGAACGGTTTCCTCATTCAATCTTCCCGGAACAACATCAGGATCAGGGTTCACCGAAGCTGGATTGGATCCCAAATCAGCAACCGAATTATCGACCTCCCGCAAATCATTCAAAACTTGATCTGCACCCGCATCCTGCCAGCCCTGAGCAACGTCGGCGCGAACCATTTCAGCGATAACAGTCGTCGATACGCCCAGATCATTGAGGTATAAAATATCTTCAGCCTCTAACTGATATGATCCCGGATAGGAACGAATGCGCTCGATTATTTTTTCCTCTGGATACTGAGCCTGCAGCAAAATCAGAGTCTCGCGCACCTCATCAGGGGTCGGCTTTCCTGAAGGATAAGTTTCCATCAGCTCAGATGTTACTGTTCCTTGAGCAAGATCAGATGATGCAAACTGAGGCAGGTTGGATGCGCCATTAGTGTGCGTGGTTTTCGCACGATGTGCGTTAGGTTGGCACGCTGATAATCCGCCAGCCACTATCACACACGCCATAATGATACAAAATCTGCGCCTTTCGCTGCCGCTGCGGCGTTGATGCCCCTCATGATTAAAAGTTAACCTGCTCATCGGGATTCCTTTGCCTATCCGTTACATTACTCCCATCCAACCAAGTCTGCACAAAACGACCTCAGGACCAAAAACTCCGCTGTAGCCGATAGATGCAGCTTTTGAATGATACTTATTTAGACCCAACTGAGAAAGCGCCTATTCACTTTGAAAACTGGTCCCCCTTCTGAGCCTGCCGCAGCGTTGACCCCAAACAAACCCAAATCAAACTTATGCAAGCAGTTACCACGATCCACAGAAACAATCACCACAAAAAAGAACCATCCCAGTCCAGAATTTCAACCCAAACGAAATTCTGATCCGAGATGGTTCCAATAACCCAAATCAACCGAGACTATTTTCTAGTTCCGGAACGATCAGTTTTCTCTTGAAGACCGGTCAAGAGAACGCTGGCCGTTGAGACATTGAACGCTGGAATCATACCAAACTTCAATTTTTTTATTCCAAGTTCATTAATTTGTAACCTTCTGCAGGAAAATGACATGAAGATCCGCATGCTAAGTGGGTTCATCCATGATTTATCGAAGTGGATATTATTCAAAAGAACCCCCATGGCTTGTGAAGAAGATTTGTTCAGGAATGTCCAGGCGCCTCGTTTTGTACAAAGCGCTTGAAAATCAGCGCCGGCGCATTGGTTTTCGAATGAGATTCCATCAACATACCCAGTAATTTAATTATTCACAATTCACTCGCCGAATATCCAGTTCTGCATTTTTATTAGCGCATGTTCCGACCTTGCATTGATTTGCACTCTGGAAAAGTGAAACAGATTGTTGGAGGTTCACTCAGTGAGAACCCTGAAACTCTGAAGACAAATTTTGTGGCTGACCGTCCAGCTGAATGGTTCGCAGATTTGTATCGACAGGATCAATTAACCGGTGGCCATGTGATTCTATTAGATCAGTCCAATGAAAACAAAGCAGCCGCCAGGTCCGCATTGAAAGCTTTTCCCGGTGGAATGCAGATAGGTGGTGGCATTCAGCTGGAAAATGCTTCGGATTATCTCGATTGTGGAGCCTCGCATGTCATTGTGACCTCATGGGTATTCCATGATGGGAAACTGGACATCGACCGCCTTTCAGCGCTGATCAGCAAGGTGTCCCGTCAGCGATTGGTTCTGGATCTGAGTTGTCGCAAAAAGGACGGCCATTATTACGTCGTCACTGACCGCTGGACCCGTTTCACTGAGATGGAAGTCAACAGTGAGACATTGAAGTGGTTGTCAGATTATTGTGATGAATTCCTGATTCATGGGGTGGATGTGGAAGGGTTGAAACAGGGAATGGATCTGGAATTGATTCAGTTGGCCGCCGATGCCGAAGCGGCGCCAACCACTTATGCAGGCGGCGCCCGTTCAATCGAAGATTTTAAAACCGTTTATGAGATCAGTCGCGGACGAGTCGCGCTGACCATGGGATCGGCTTTGGATATATTTGGAGGTAATGTCTCTTATCGTGAGGTCGTCGAGATGCACAATCGGCGCAAGAGCCATCCATTGCAGTAAGATTTTGTCATCAAAATTTCCGAAAATTCTTCAGACAAAAAATCTCCTGGGTGTCGCTGTTATGATTGAATACTGAAAGAATCATTGTGACGACGACCTCGGAACCAACTGAATGGGAAAAATGGCTGGACGCGCATGCTCCCCGGTTCCTGCTATTTGCGAGGAGTCAGACTCGCAATGAAATGGACGCCCAGGATGTCCTTCAGGAAGCGCTGTTGAGTTGCTGGCGTCAGGCGGAAGAATCGGTTCCACCGGCACACTGGGTCTTTGGGGCCATCCGTCGAAAGGCAATTGATCGGGCTCGTGAAATGGATAGACGTCGGCAAAGAGAAGAGCAAACTGCCTCAGATATGGATTGGTTTGAGCCAGACATTCAGGAAAGAGAAACTGGACGTATCCTTCAATCTGCAGTCCGAGAACTAACAGAAACCTTGCGTGAAGTCTTGATCCTGAAAATCTGGGGAGGATTGACATTCAGGGAAATCGCCGAAGCTTTGAATATTCCACCGAACACCGCTGCTTCACGATATCGGTATGCGTTGGAAGAAATGAAGAAATCATTGAAGAAAGGCGCTCTGCTATGAAATCGGAACAGGAACATGTCGATTTTAAAGAATTGGAATCCGAGCTGAGTCGGCTCAAACCCAATCAGACGCCTCCTGGTTTAATCCAGTCTCTCAAGTCAATAGAACACCAACGCCGACCTCAAAAATCCACCGCAACCTCAGGACGTGACATCGCCTGGATCGGTTGGGGAGCAGGCATTGCAGCAGCGCTGACATTACTGTTGATCGTCGCTCAAAAGTTTCCATTGCAGAACATTGATCCAGATAATCAAGCCAACTCCGAGTCTCAAAGCAATACTGATATGCAAAGCATTGCATCGGAACCCAGCGAATCATTGAAGACTCAGAGTATCCCGGTGGCTATTGAAGAGCTGGGAGTTCTGGATTTACGTGATGGAGCGCCAATTCAATTTATCCGGATGAGGACATTGGATTTCTCCATAACTGAAGCCAGTGATGGCGAACACATCGTACGCACACAACCCCACGAACAAATCCTCCCGGTTCGTATGAATTACTACTGAGAAAACGAGTCATCGCGACTGGCCATGAAATCATTTAAGCAACACCTAAATAAATCTGTAGAGAAAATACTACAACATGACTAAAATAAATAAAAAACACATCCTGTATAGCCTTACTCTGACACTGTTCAGCCTTGGATTTGTTCCCGCTGCTTCGGCGCAGGAGAAAGTTTCAAAAAAACAAGATACAGCGGATACATTGCGTGAGGAGACTATCCTCATCAAGGCCGGAAACGACGCTGGCGGTGAAATCAAAGTCACGGTGAACAAGAATGGCAATATTGAAACCAGAGTTTTCAAAGTGGATGAGGACACTCCGATGGAAGAAGTCCACAAAATTCTGATTCAGGAGATGAAGCTCAATCCGAATCCACAAACTTTTCCATTTTTAGACGGACAGGAAATAGACAATAATCGATATGTAATACCTCAGGATAAAATTTCGCCTTTTTCATCCAAAAAGGAACTGCTCCCCTTCCTGGGAGTCGCCGCTTCGGAAACTCCGGATGAAATTTCAAAATATCTGCCCATTCCTCGTAGTTCAGGAATCACGGTCCGATCAATCGCTGAAAGGTCGCCTGCATCTAAAACTACTTTGACAGTGGATGACCTAATTTTTCAGATCGACGACCAGATCATTTTTAACCCAGATCAGTTCGCCTCTTTGATTCGAAGTTATGAGAAAGATCAGAGTGTTAAAATTCACTATTTACGCAAAGGCGAAAAGCTGACGACTGAAGCTAAACTGGAACTTAAGGAACTACCCGTTGCTATAAAAACAGCGCCATCCAACCCTAAGTTCTGGATTCAAGAAGGCGTTGTTCCACCTCCATTGATTCACGTCCCTGGAAAGGAAAACTTCACGCGTATCTATCCTGACTCTGTCATTCAGGAGGATAGAATTATTCAATTGAATGAAAATCCGATCCGGGTGCGCAGTGTTATCAAGTCTGATAATAATCTGGACATCGAGATTGAAACTCAACAGAGCGTTCCTGTTCAAAAGTTCAACTTACAGCAGAACGAAGACGAGACAGTATCGCCCGATTCCATATTTCTAAATGACCAAACTACTGAATCTTCAAATGCAACCGAAGATTCAGAGGATGATTCATTGGAACTGGAAATCTAATCGTCAGTGACAAGCGCGAGCAACTCACCAGCCAGATGATTTTGTAGCTATGTAGAATTTCCCATCGGATCTTCCGTTGGGTAGCTGGCAGGTGTTGCGATCCGGGCAGCCGTTCTGTCCGGAGCCGGGAACGGGGCTTCTCACGTTCCCGGTTTTTGTCGTGTCTCCTGTTCATACCTCTCTTATTTCCTGATTAAAAAAAGGAACTCCCGGTGGGGTTCTTCCGCTGACCTCAACCATTCATGCGTCCACTTCATTGAGGCCATAACATTTTTTTTATAACGCGCTTCCAAGGCATGAACCAATTTCCCATGGCGCCCAATCACTTCATGCAATGCTTCCGAGGTGGCTCGACCTCCAGAACTGTACGACAATAAAATCCACTCGCATGGAACGCGTTCTATCAATCGATCCAGAGCCGTCACTGCAATAAATTCACCGGCCTCATTTTTTCTGTATTCTTCAAAAACAGACCCGCAGGCTTTATCGGAAGAATCTTTTCTTCGTGATACTTTCCCGAAAGTATCCGGTTGATCGTTCCTGCAAATAGTGGTCCAAAGATGGTAGTATGCTGCGTATCTAACTCTTGATGGCGGCATTTTCTCATTGTTTGATCCATAGGGCGGATCCAGATAAGCTACATCTACTTTAGCTTCCAGACATTGTATCGCATCAAACACATCTTTCTGTAGAACCTGGTTGTGTTTTTCGTTTATCCAAAGCGAGGGAACCTTCAGTTCAAGATCTTTATAAGAACGTGGCGACCAGTTGCGAAGGTAAGAAGAGAAATGCCCAAGCGAGTTATCCACCTGGTCCAGAGCCAGCATCAAACTGGTCAGGGCTACATTTCTGGTTAATTGATCCAGCTTCAGTTCGCTGATCTCTCTGCGAATTGCGTCCAGTTTACGGGTATTCTTCCGTTGCCAAGGTCTTTTGAAGCCGTCCTGTTGAACTGCGTTTCCCTGGTGCGATTTTGTGACATCTCCCCCGTAAACCTGGGTAAACCATCCGTCCTCCGGTGGAAGTTTGTTCAAGTGACAAATCAGATCCCGAAACTGAGATGGGCTCCGTTTATTCAACAAGAAGGCGGATCCCAAAACAAACGACCAGTCTGCCACATCATTGCTGACAACTTTAAACCCTGACCGAGCCAGAGCCTGCCCAACTCTCGTTGATCCAGCAAATCCATCAAATATCCGCGAGCCTCCAGTGGATTGAATCAATTCCAAAATCTGAGGTAGGAGCTTTAATTTAGATCCGGCATACTTCACTGATTCTGTCATTGGAAAATCCACTCCACTTCCAGAAGATTTTCCGTCCAACAAAAAGGGGAACTCCGACTGATCGCCTGGAATTCCCTGAATATGTTTCTCAGAAAGCAAACTTCAAGATAAAGGATAGTTAATTATCCAGAACAGTAACGCGATAAAAGCGATTATCATTTGAAAGAGGAATTTCCTTTTCCAATTGCAACCCGGTTCCGTCCAGAGGCTCTCCTTCAACCACCCACACAGATCCGGTCAATCTTGCCGAAGACTCCACTTGATATTTCTTACCTCTGACAGAAGGCCACCGCAGTCGTCGCGGACCATTCGTTGTATTCTGCGCAAAGTTTTCAGAGAATATTTTCAGCATGGATTCGCGATCGGAAGGATTGGTTCCAGCAAGAAACTCCTGCCAGTTCAAATGACCATCCCCATCAGCATCCGCTTCTCGATGGCTTAACAAATTGTCCAGCCCGCCAAAGAATCTCAAACGCCATTCATCGGGTATTTCATCACCCCACGAAGAACCAAGATGTTCCTTTAATTTGACCAGGCCGGTTGAGATGGACGTTGGCAATGCTGCGAGTCCATTAGGTGAAGCTGACGCGTGGGTTAATCGAACCGAATAAACGGCGTCGGATGTCGCTGTATCAGGAATTGTAAATCTCAGGATCCCAACCTGAGTATATCCAGTCAGGCCACTCACCTCCTGATCCAACCATGCTGCGCCATACGAATTCAAGCTGGGTGAGAATTCGAGATCAGGATTCCCGAGTCGGAACGATGGTAAAAACTGAACTTTATTTGCCAGCTCTGGAGCGCCATTTAAAGCGTCAACCCGCAGATGCAACATCAACACGCGCACCGGATATTCCCCATGAATTTCAGCCATCACCGGGACTACCGCCAATTCACCAGCGGAACCAGTTATATCCTCAGCCTTAAATGAAACAAATGGGGATGCCTCACGGAGAGCTGAAAGATCCACACCAGCCGGCAACGACGCTTCCCCAGCCGTTTCAACCAAATCCACCACTACCTCCTCTGCCGGTTGATTGGCTTCCGGGCGGAACAAGTTAGGCGCTTCTCTGGCGATAAGCTGTCCCTTCAAATCATCTCTTCCAGCCGGCAAGTATTCGTCCCGGTTTTCACGATATCTGCGAAACCATTTGAAGGATGGATTGATGGAACGGTGAAATGTCGTCAACACATCACGCACATCTATCAATGGCTTCGGCCGCTCTCCAATATCCCAGCGACCATTCTCATTCAGATCATTTTCTGGCTCAACCTTAACATTTTCACCAATATCCCGCAGCCCGTTGAAATTAGTGTCACTCCATTCATAATCACCAAAAACAACTTCATCCAGGCGACTGAGCGTGACGTCATTCAAATCATTCATATCCTCAGGTAGAACAGGAATTTCCACCAACCCATCATCATCAAAATCAAACGGGAGGTATAAATCCACAGTTTCTCCGGGATTATCCGGATCATCAATCGTCACTCTTTGCGAGAGCCCGCAACAGGAATTCAACGCGTCCAACAAATCTGAATCCACCGGCAACGGCAACTGATTACTCAAGTCCTCGTCCTGCCGTAGCGCAGCCAATACCGTCTGCACCACGTCGGCGCTGATCAGACGATTGTCTCCAAATTCGCCTGCATTGAACCAGACAAACGGAGCCGCATCGCCAACGACATATCCCAACTCTGGTCCAGGAACAATTTCTATCGTCTCCTTTGCCAATGGCTCATTTGCTTCGTTGGCAGTAAATGGGTTATCAATGAAAACATTCTCGCTAAACCCATCCCTGGTTGCCGAAGGGCGTCCGATGATTATCTCATACTCATCATCCGAAGTGTTATCAATAGGCACTTCAAAATAATAACCTCCCACAATGGCTCTTCGAATTTCTTCTGTCTCGTACAAACGATCCAATGCCTGCGAATGGGAAATCAAATGTTGCAGATTGGAATTGAACAGCTGACCTCCCGAACCTGCATTCACCCAGCCCATGGCCAGTAACTGAACATCCAGCTCATCCACTTCAGTATCAATATCCAAATCCTTCGTGACATCGTCCACATCGACCAAATCGGTGTAATCCAATTGCCCGGTGACATTCGTCGTCAGAAAATTGTCAAAAATAAGCAGCCCTTCGAAGACGTTAGTCACAATTCTTCGACTTACCAACAACTGTGGCGGCATTTCTACTAACGGTGGCGGCGCGAAAGTGTCGTCAAATTTCCTAAGAAAGGATTTGAATCCAGGTCGAATGCCGGAAACATCCCCACCGTCATCCCGATAAAGTCCCACATAATACTGCAACGAAAACAAAACCTCATCCTCCAATGGAGTAAATGTGATCGGCGCATAATAACGTTGCCCCGGAGCCGCTTTGAAATAACTGGACCCTTCTTCTCCTTGACGAAATCCAAACGTAATGGAGTTGGCCTCGACATCCTGACCTGTAAACTCTCTTGTAGCCAGAGCGCTGAGCGAGTAATTGGTCCTCCTCGCTCTCACCCTGAATACTGTAGTGCCTCCATCCGGTATGGTTGGCAAAGAAAGCCGTGTTCCTGTCCGAATCGGTCCAATTGCATTCGGATCAATCACTTCAGCGCCAGTGTCCGGGTCCAATGTGATTGGATCATCCCCGTTGGTGGTGTAATACATATCCGCCAATGAGTCATTATTATCCAACCTGAAATCCAACGGGTTGTTGCCCACTATGATTGGCGCCGAGGTTCGAAATTGAAACCGGGATTGAGCCACATTACTCGGACGTCTTCCGGCTGCAGTGGCAATGGCTTTGATCGTCATGTCAGGACGAAACGCAATCAGGTTTCTCTTGTTTTCGTACTCAGCCCGAGTCATGCCATTGCGATATTCATTAGCCAACTCACCGTCATTCCGGGCTGGATTCGGGATGTCATCTTCTTCCCCCAATCCTGGAGTGTTTCCAACCCGATAAAAAATTTCCACTTCAGGATCGGATAGAAATGCAATCTCGATTTCATTATCCGAAAGAAAAATGCCATTAGTTACTTCCACAAGCCGAGTCACTTCCACTCCGGTAAATTCATCCAGAACAAATGTCACTCGACCTATAACCGGATCCGGAATGCGCGGCAAAACAGGAGAAGTCTGTATCCTCCTGAGCGCATTGTTACCCTGTTCAATAATCAGTAGCCCTTTTTCAATCTCCTGAGGTTCTAAAGCCATTCCTAAAGGTGATCTAAACTGAGCTTCGGTTAGAGATCCATTGACCAATCCTGGATTCCCCGGAATTCCCGCATATAGTTCGACGGAATAACCATTCCAATCTGGAAAGAAATTGCTGAGTTCACCCGCATCCGGGTTCAGATAAATTCTGCGGAGTGTATGGTTGCCGGTATCACTGACGACCAATCCAAGATTGTTCCCCATCCACTGCAAACCGGAAGGATTGTTGAAGTTGGCTTCGGACGAAAACAGACTGTCTTCTTCACCAGCAATTCCTTGTTGCCCGGCCAGGATTTTTAACTCTCCATTCTCCACCATCTTGATCAAGTGATTCCTGGTATCAGCGATGAAAAGTCGCCCCTGATCATCAAAAGTCATCCCTGCTGGTTCAAAAAATCCACCAAACGCTGTTGATATTTGCAGATCTTGAGTCAGTTGTCGTATGACGTTGTTTTTGGCGTCACATATTAATATAGATCCGTCCACCGGATCCTGAATCATCCCGAGTGGAGTGTTAAAACGAGCTTCACTTGCTTCCAACGCAGCTTCACCAACCGCTGGGGCAGTTCCTGGCTGCTCCGCGATCCCGGCAATCGTGCCGACGATTGGGATCGCTGGGGTTAAATCAATCAGCCGAATTGTGTTATTCCCCGTGTCTCCAACGATCAGTCCACGTTCTACCGGAAGTGAAATCGATAAATCTCCCTGCCCTTCATCAAAACCAAGAACCGGAACCGACAAACCGGCCTGCCCCCAGTTCTCAACATATACCAGTCCACGTGGAGAGAAGAATTTGGATAAAAATCCAGGACCGTCCTTCGCTCCAAACTCTCCGCCATGTTCCCCTGCCACCAAACTGACAACTCCGGTATTGGAATCATAAACTTTAATTTGATGATTCGCGCTGTCAGTGATGTAGACTTTCCCATCAGGATCAATCACAACACTGTAAGGCTCCAAAAATTCATCGGTAATAATGCTCTGAACACTTGGTTGGGCAAACGTTGACCAACTCATCCAGGCAAAAAGTATAATTCCGATTATTCGTTTCATGACAAAGGCAATTCTTCTCATCCCTGTGCCGCAAATCCTATCCAGGGCCTCACTGAAAAGCTAAGGGATTTCTAACTGAAAACCCTTTCATCACTCACGGTCCAGCCGTTGGAAATGAAAGGGGTAAGTATTTCGTTCTTAAAATATGGATACCGACATGAGGTTTGAACCAAGAACAGCAAACGTCATGCCGGTATCAAGTCGCGCTAAAGATCAATCCAGACCTTCAACTCGACGCAAACGGAACATTTCCTGCCCTTTCAAATCGGCAGGAGTTTCATATTCCATGATCTCACCCGTTCCAGGCAGTGTCACAATTTCCGTCCAATCCCCGGCGCCATTTTCCTGGTACTCAATCACGTAGGAATATCCAGCGTCACCGTACCAGGTCAGGTTAATCGTCAAATCATCAGTGATTGACTGAGTCAAATCTGGCTGGTGCAGTCGGAACTCAACCGGATCAGACCCACGAATGAACTCATCCAGATTGGAGCTACCGTCACCGTCAGGATCGAGTTCTTCTCCAGCCATTGGGTGGTCAGTTGAGCCAAAGAAGTGCAATTTCCAGGTATCAGAAATATTCGACAAAGGCTGCAAAGCAGGAGAGCCGATCCAGACCGTAGCAGTGAACGCTTCAAACTCATATTGAGTATCCAGATCGGGAGCGCCATCGAAGTTATCAAACTTCACTTGATATGCGCTACCTTTTGGCGCGCCGAACGGGGTATTGAAATGGATGTGCCCCAACAGTTTTCTACCTGTCAGAGGAATCTCAAATTCGTTCTGTTCAAACGCCCACGCTCCAGCTACCTGGTTTAATGGAATGTTTGCTGTATCATCCTGCAATAGAATTGGAGCCGGTAACTCAGGGTTGCCAGCAAATGAAACTTCTTCATTCAGCGCTGGAGCCCCTAAGATTCCTTCCACTCGAGCGCGAAACTGCAAGCCGGCCAGGCTGGCTCCTGGTTTCACGTTGACATATACAGGCACACTGATAGCGGATCCAGGGCTTGCATTTTCAATGACTTGACCGCTGATTGACGCTTCAGGATTCCACACTGTAACGGATGATTCAACGGCTGCAGAGTTTGCTTCAGCGATTGTTATCACTTCTTCAGCTGGCATATTGGGGTCCCCATCCAAAGTGATATTTTCAACTGTACGCACACCACCAACCCAGGAACGTCTCCAGTTTTCTCCGTCCAAACGCAATGAGCGTTGAAGAATTGTCTGCCAGTCAAGGAACCGAATCTGTCCGTCTCCACCAACTGTTGTTGCTGTGTCTTTAGGAAACGCATCCATCGCGTCGAAAATGTCACTGAACGAATAAGGAGTGAACAAACCCAGTGATGCGAGGAAAGCATTGTTGACGTCGTTATTGTTCAAATCGGCATCACCCAGCGTATCCATCCCTGCAATGTGGTTATACCATCGGGAAACGGCAGTATCTCCAACGGTGTATCC
>JAUIHU010000704.1 GCA_030432175.1 Verrucomicrobiia bacterium
CAGCTGGTTTCCCATGACCGCGCCGGGGAAATCATTCTGGCTGAATGCGCCAGCGCCCTGACTCAGGCTCGTGGAGATCAAACCCGCCTTTACAAAAACAACACCGATTACTCCGGTCACAGTTATGGGTGTCATGAAAATTACCTGATCTCGCGAAAGCTACCCTGGGAGCGTTTATGTATCGATATTGAGGCGTTCCTTGTAACACGCCAGATTTTTGCCGGCGCTGGAAAATACGCCACTGAGAAGGAAGATCAATGGGTGGATGGCCTTTTTCAGATTTCTCAACGCAGCGATTTTTTCTCGGTCCGGCAAAGTGTGGACACCATGCAGCGTCGCCCCATCATTAACACTCGCGACGAACCTCATGCCAACGCCGAAAAATTCCGCCGGCTCCATGTCATTCTCGGGGACGCCAACATGTGCCCATTTGCCACTCGCTTAAAGGTAGGTTCCACCGCGATTGTTCTGACTGCCCTGCAGCTAGCATGGGAACGCGATGAAACAGGACCCAATCTGAATTTCTTAAAGCCCGTTCAGGCGCTAAAATCCATTTCCAGGGATCTACTTCTTACCAAATCTTACCAACTCGCGAATGATTCGGAAGAAACCGCGATTTCTGTTCAACGCCAGTACCTGGATTGGACTTTCAAGTACTACCAGGATTTACCCGCTTCATTACAAACCGCCTGGAAAGACTGGAGTAGCGTTCTGGATCTGTTGAACAATCGTGACTGGGAGAGATTGCGCTGCAAGTTGGACTGGATCTCAAAACGCTGTTTAATTCAGGAGTTCCAAGCAAGCGAAGGTCTTGAAGAAACAGATCCCTGGCTCCAAAGTCTGGATCTCGAATATCACCGCATAGATTTCGAGGAAGGGCTCTATTATGGGCTGGAAAATTCGGGAATGATGGAAAACGTCCCTGAACCGAAGATCGTGTCAGACGCAAAAACAACTCCTCCGGACGGATCCAGGGCTTGGACTCGTGGGCGGTTAATTGAGAAATTCAGCGATGCGGTGCGTTGGGTGCAGTGGGATCACGTCTTGTTGCAGGGCTCCCATCAGTTGTATCGAGTTGATCTTACAGATTTATTCGCCGAATGTGATTATCAACATTATAAGTATGTCATTGAAAGAGCTGAATGTGTGGATGACCTGGAGGAAATCTCGATGATTATAAAGGTCCCCAGCAATAATTAACTCTTCTGGATGAATAACAACAATTTCGATGGAATGATTCCAATTCAGAAAGGATTAACTGTATGAACCAGAAATTAAAATCCAGCACGGCTACGCCTGAGCGAGCTATAGAATACTCGGACTCCCCTCAAAAGAAACGACAAGAGCCCGCAGGACCAAGCTCTCCCGGTGGAGATGGATCCGGCCCCAGCCGACCCGAAGGATCACGTCCAAATACGGATGACCTTTTGAAGCGCATGAGAAAAGTAGATCCAGACCAGGCCAAAAGGTATCGCCAACGCACCGGCGAATAAGCACATGAACCCAACCTCAACATTTTTTGCTTCAGAGCGGCCCGGAATTGCAGGAGATTTCTTTGCTCTCCTCAAAACTCATGAACTGGCGCCATTTAATAATCCTGGACTAACCAACCATACCCAGCGAACCGAGTCCAATGGTACGTTTTCACTGAACGGGCAGGCAACCACGGTATTTGGATTCCAATACCAGGACGGGATCATCCTGGCAGGGGATCGCCGCGCAACTGCAGGAAATGTTATAGTTACCGACACCGTTGATAAAATAATCAAACTGGATCGTGAATCGCTGTTGGCAATTGCCGGATCACCGGGGGTTGCTTTTGAAATGGCAAGAGTGTTGCGCAATTCGTTTGAATACTACCGACGGAGCCAGCTGCAACCATTGAGCCTGTCCGCCAGAACAAGATCAGTGGCCAGGTTGTTGGTGGAAAATATCCCGATGGCGATTCAGGGTATCGGGTTGGTAGCTCCTTTATTTGCTGGCTTGGATCGTTCTAATTCTCATCCTGAAGAGGAACCTCAACCACGACTCTATTTTTATGATCCTTTAGGAGCCCAGTTCCAGGCAGTCTCACATGCGGCATCCGGATCAGGATCGGGACATGTGCGAAGCATTCTGGAATTTCATGAAAAATTCGGAGCGCCTCCTTTGAAATCAATGCCGTTGGGCACGGCAGTCAGCCTGGCTCTGAAATTACTCCAGATTGCTTCTACGTATGACTCCGCTACGGGAGGGGTCGATCCCGCAGCCGGAAGATTTGCAACGATATATGTCATGACGGAGCAAGGAGCTGCCTGTATTGACGAGACCGTCCAGTTGGAAAGTTGGCAGTCCAGTCTGCTGTCTGCGCAGACTGATTCCGTCAATAGCCCAGACCAGGAAGGAGGGATGAATGATTGAAGAACCTTACCGCTGGTTGGAAGCGATTGAAAATCGTCGCGAGTATGTATTGGACCAATTGCGTGGAGGCTCACCTGCTTTTGCAATTCGAGATCCGAATGGCATCCTGCTGGTTGCCGCTGGCACGGGCAGATCCAAGGTATTTGAAATATTTGACCGCCAGGCGATGGCCGGATTGGGGCATCCAGCGGATATTGAAAAAATCCGGCAGGCAATGATCGATGCAGCTCATGT
>JAUIHU010000033.1 GCA_030432175.1 Verrucomicrobiia bacterium
AAATGATCTCCTACGAAGTATCTATGGGACTTGTGATTGTTACTGGACTCCTAGTTACGGGTACATTAAACCTGTCGGAAATCGTTGAATATCAAAGAACAATGCCATTATGGATTCAATTACTGCTAGCTCCAATGGCGGTTGTCTTCTTTATTTCTGTTTTAGCTGAAACTAATCGTCTGCCATTTGATTTACCTGAAACGGAGACTGAGTTGGTGGGTGGTTACCACACTGAATACAGCTCCATGAAATTTGCCTTATTCTTTCTCGGTGAGTACGCGAATATGATTGCTGCGTCGGCCATGATGGTAACGCTGTTCATGGGGGGGTGGAGTCTTCCTTTCGGGCTGACAACAGAGCCTGCGTCAACAATTATGGCCGGGTTGATGCACATAGGAATCTTTCTTGGAAAGATGCTATTATTCATGGTTTTGTTCATCTGGGTCCGGTGGATGATGCCACGATTCAGGTATGATCAATTGATGGACCTGGGATGGAGACGTTTTTTGCCTCTGGCTCTGTTAAACATTGTGCTGACCGCATTGTGGCTATATTGGGATCCGTTTAATGCCCTTGAAGTCGCGCAGAATGTGGCTCAGTGAACAAGATCAGGTGGAACATTGAATGATACAGATTAAATTCCGAACATGATTGTAAACCGATCCAAACTGTCATTCTGGGAAAGAACCTATCTACCGGCCATTATCAATGGTTTTAAGGTGACGCTGCGCCATTTCTTTAAAAAGAAAGTGACGATGCAGTATCCTGAGGAGAAGTGGACACTTCCTGAAGGCTACCGAGGCGCTCCACTACTGGTGAAAGATCCGGAAGATAGAACCAAATGTGTTTCCTGTCAGCTTTGTGAATTTGTTTGTCCTCCCAAAGCAATTCGAATTACTCCGCCAGGACCTGAAGTAAACCCTGAGTTAGGCAATGTGGAAAAAGCGCCTCAGGAATTTGAGATTAACATGCTGAGATGCATTTTTTGTGGTTACTGCCAGGAAGTTTGTCCAGAAGAAGCAATCTTTTTGAAATCTGACTATTCGTTAACGGGAGAATCCAGAGAAGAAATGGTTTATAACAAAGAAAAGTTGCTGGAAATGGGGGGAATCCACCAGGATCAGATCTGGAAATGGAAGAACAAGTAATTTGCAGAATAATTTACAACCGGAGAAACAGTGTTTCCTGACTACTGAATAGACACCAGAGCCGAATCAGTTTAGGGTGACCGCCCGATCAGGTAATTGAAGCTAGCCTGCCAATATGATTGAAACCTTATTCTTTATAACATTTGCTTTGCTGACATTGATTTGTGCGCTTTTAGTCGTTGCGAATCCTTTCAGCCGCAATCCGGTGACGAGCGCCATGTTCCTTGTGTTAACGATCATTTCCATGGCGGGTCTGTTTGTGCTATTGAACGCATTTTTTCTCGCAGCAGTGCAGGTGGTCGTGTACGCCGGAGCTGTTATTGTCTTGTTTTTGTTCGTCATTATGCTTTTGGACATAGAGGAAGAAGAGAGGCGGAAATTAAAACAGTTTTCAGTGTACTCGGGTATTCTCGTGGCAGGTGTTGTAGCCGTGATTGCTATTACAGCTATATTATCTTCAGGAATCGGAGCGTACGCCTCTGCAAGTCCTGTCATTCAGGGCAATCCTGCTCCGTTAGGAAAAATTCTTTTCCGCGATTACCTTTTGCCTTTTGAGATCCTTTCCATATTGCTTCTGGTAGCTATGGTGGGGGCTATTCTGCTGAGCAAGAAAGATTTAAAATAAATAAAACTAATCAAATCCTGGAGCAGTTTCCTGGATAGTTACGACTGGATCATGATCCAATTTGAGCATTACCTTATCGTCAGCGCCTTGCTTTTCTGCATTGGACTGCTTGGCGTGTTGACCCGGAAAAACCTATTAGTTTTGTACATGTCATTGGAACTGATGCTGAATGCCGCCAATCTGGCATTGGTGGCAGCCTCCAGGTTTCATGACAATCTTAACGGGCAGATAATGGTTTTTTTCATTATCACAGTCGCAGCTGCTGAAGTTTCTGTAGGGCTGGCTTTGATAGTGGCGTTGTTTCGGAGGCGCCAGACAACGAATGTTCAAGATTTGAGTGAGCTGAAGTTGTAGTTAGAATTCAAATTTGCAATCGAATTAGACGACCCGGCGAATGAACGCTTTTTTAAGTTGGAGTATCTTACTTGCGCCAATCACGGCTGCCGTTCTCATTGGACTGTTCACCAAACAGAATTCCAAACTGAGTTCGAAGCTTTCCATTGGAGCTATTGGTTTCAGTTTTCTGATGACCCTGCTATTAGCGGCAGTAAATTCAGGAACACCTGAAATTCCTGTAACATCATCAGTCACATGGCTTGAAGTCGGCGGTTTGAAAGTCGAACTGGGAATGATTATTGACCCACTTTCAATGATGATGCTCCTGGTTGTGACAGGTGTGGGTACGGCAATTCACATTTTCTCGCTCGGTTATATGAAGGATGATCCTTCTTTGGGGCGTTACTTTGGCTTTCTAAGTCTATTTACTTTTTCTATGCTGGGCATTGTGCTGGCCAGTAATTTTTTCCAAATGTTTATTTTTTGGGAATTGGTGGGCGTTTCCAGTTATTTGTTAATTGGTTTCTGGTTTGAAAGAAAGCCGGCTGCTGCTGCATGTCAGAAGGCTTTTATAGTTAATCGACTTGGAGACTTTGGATTTCTTATTGGAATTATCTTGATTTGGTCGATTACCGGATCATTGGATTTCGGAGAGATTTCAGGGGCATTTACCGAGAATCCAGCGTTGCTTGGCGCTTCGACTGCAATTGCAGGATTGTTGATTTTCTGCGGTGTATTGGGTAAATCGGCTCAATTTCCTTTGCATGTCTGGTTGCCGGATGCGATGGAAGGTCCGACTCCGGTCAGCGCTTTGATTCATGCAGCGACGATGGTTGCAGCTGGGGTCTATTTACTATGCCGAACCTTGTTTCTATTTGAGTTGCCAACATCCTGGCCTGAGGATTTTGCCTGGTTGAATGGAGTTTCCTCTTTGCACATCGTCGCATTGATAGGGGCTATTACATCCATTATGGCCGCTTTAATTGCGACTCGTCAGGATGATATCAAGCGTATTCTTGCTTATTCGACGCTCTCCCAGCTTGGGTATATGGTTATGGCGGTCGGACTGGGAGGAGCAGCGGCTGGGATGTTTCATCTGACGACTCATGCCTTCTTCAAGGCGTTGTTGTTTTTAGGAGCCGGTTCTGTAATTTATGCGGCGCATCATGAACAGGATATCTGGAAGCTCGGCGGATTGAGAAAGAAAATGCCAGTGACATTCTGGACCTTTCTAATCGGGACACTGGCGCTTTGTGGCGCTCCGCCTTTCAGTGGGTTTTACAGCAAAGAAGAAGTCTTATTGGCGGCTTATCAATCTAACGTCGTTCTATTTGTTCTGGCGGCAATCACCGCGGTTTTGACTACTTTTTATATGTTCCGTCTTGTATTTGTGGCATTTGGCGGTTCGGCTAAAAGTGAATCTGCCGATCATGCCCATGAATCTCCTTCAGTTATGACAACGCCTTTGGTGTTTTTGGCCGTTCTGAGTGTGGTTGGTGGATGGCTTGGAATCGGGGGGTATTTTGGTCACTTCTTCGATCATGGAGCCGTGCATCATGGACATCACGAAAATCAAACTGTGGTGATGTTTATTGGAATTGGTGCTATCATTTTTGGATTTTTCCCTGCCTTTTTTATGTATCATGGGGCCGAGAGTGATCCGTTGAAGAAGGGGCTCGGAGGAATTGGAGAGTTTTTGAAAAACCGCATGCTGATAGATGAAGCTTATCAATGGTTTATTAGTCGAACGCATGAAGCGCTGGCCAGACTAGCGGATTGGATTGATCGTTGGATACTTGCTGGTTTTTTAGTCAAGGGAATACAATTTACAGGTGAATTCACAGGGCGCGCTCTGAGATTAGCTCAAACCGGGAATACCCAGACTTACGCACTTTTATTTGGATTAGGGCTTGCGGTCGCCCTTTTCGTTATACTGCTTTGACAGTCACTCAACCGATCAACCAATAATGTCTATTATTATTAGAGGCCGCTGAATTATGTCTGTTCTTACTACAATTATAATGCTCCCATTGATTGGGGCTTTGACGTTGTTGTTCGTTCCATCACGTCATAAAACAGTCGTGAGAATGATCGCTTGCTCAGTGACATTTCTTTCAATGCTGCTGGCGGCCCTGACCTTTTTTGAATTTAACGCTTCAGATGGCGCAGGATATAGAAATGAACAAATCACTCCATGGGTAGAATCACTTGGAATTCAATACCATGTTGGAGTGGATGGCATCAATATAGCCTTAATGCTAATGGCGGCAGTCGTTGGGTACTCAGCGACACTGGTTGCCAAATCTATCACCACACGCTCGAAGGAATTTCATGTTCTCTTGTTAATCATGATTGGTGGTGTATTGGGAGCTTTTGCGTCTCTTGATCTGTTTTTCTTTTATTTCTTTCACGAACTGGCGCTGATACCGACATTTATAATGATTGGATTTTGGGGGCGTGGTGAAAACAGGAATTACATCACTTTCAAAGTGACACTGTATTTGAGTCTCGGCGCTTTGATAGCGTTGGTTGGATTGGTCATGCTTTATGTCAAAGCTGGCGCTGGATCTTTCGATATTGTGGAGATAACAAAAGCGGTTCAGGCAAACCCTATATCGCTGGCTGATCAAAATATGATTTTCCCGTTGTTACTCTTTGGATTTGGGATCTTGGTATCACTTTGGCCATTTCACACCTGGGCTCCAATGGGATATGGAGCTGCTCCTACAGCAACAGCCATGGTTCATGCCGGGGCGTTAAAGAAGTTTGGATTATATGGTTTAATCAGAATCGCCTTGCCAATCCTGCCTGATGCGGCTGCTTATTGGGCGCACATCATTGCCTGGCTTTGCCTAGGTAATTTGCTCTATTGTGGATGGGTGGCAATGCGACAAAAGAACCTGAATCTGGTGATTGGTAATTCAAGTGTGGCTCACATGGGATTTGTGTTCCTCGGGATCTCCAGTTTGAGTTTAATCGGTGTGACTGGAGCTATTACCGTCATGGTTGCACATGGTTTCCTCGCAGCTTTGACCTTTGGTTTGACGGGGTATCTTGCTGACAGAGGAAAGTCTCTTGAACTCGATCAAATGGGCGGAATTCTCAAATCCATGCCTGCTATTGGATCATTCCTGGTATTAGCATTGATGGCTGGATGTGGGTTGCCCGGTTTTGCAAATTTTGTAGGGGAAGCGATGGTCCTGTTTGGCTCCTGGTCTTCATTTTCTATGATTACTATATTTGGAGTTTGGGCCGGTTTAGTGATCGGGGCTGTTTACATGCTCAGAGCTCTCAGACGAGCGTTGCATGGTCCGTTAGCTTCCAATTATGAAGGTGTGGCAGACGCATCCGGCATTGGAGCCAAAGCGCCTTATCTGATTTTAATTGTGTTTCTGACTTTGTTTGGAGTTTTTCCAAGAATGCTGACGGACAAGATATCTCCGGCAGTGGAAAGCTCATTGGATTTAATGAAATCTACAACCAGTTTAACGGTAGCTGAAAAATTGAATACGGATTCTGCCGATCAAACATCCGAAGCTCCATTGGCTGCAGAAAGTAATTCACGAGGAAATTTGGCAGAAAGCCCACAACTTGAATCGACCCAGGGATAAATTCATTTCCAGGGCGGTAAACTGAAATAGACGATTTGGTTTTAAATCAATGAACACATCTTTGATGTTTTTAGAAATTCTGGTGGCGTTGGCCGGATTGGGAATCCTGGTTGGCGATCTCTGGACTCCGGACAAACACAAAAAGAAGCTCGGCTACGGCGCTGCTGCATTCCTGGGTATTCTGTTTCTGATCAGTTTTCAGGTTCAGGTGGGCAATGTGAAATATGCGTTCGGAGGAATGTATATTCTTGATAGTCTGGCTATATTCTTTAAACGGGTTTTCCTTCTTGCAGGCGGAGTCGTAATGCTCATGGCCGTAGAGTTTACTCCTAAAATTAAACGCGGAGTTTCCGAGTTTTATGCGCTACTACTGTTTGCGCTGGCAGGGATGATGATCGCTGCTTCAGCGTATGATTTCTCGCTACTGTTCGTGACATTAGAGTTAATCACGATCACTTTTTACATCCTGGCAAGTTACTTAAGATCAGAAACAGCTTCTTTGGAAGCTGGAGTTAAATATCTTATTTTGGGCGCGCTCTCCTCTGCTGTTTTAGTGTTTGGAATTGCTCTACTATTCGGTTCGACCAGCGCATTGTCTTTCCTGGAGATTACAGAGACGCTTGGACAATCTTCTGGTTCCTTGGCTTCCAATCCGCTCGCCATTGCCGGAGCGGTTCTGGTTTTTGCTGGTTTGGCTTTTAAATTGGCGATTTTCCCTTTTCAATTTTGGGCTCCCGATGTTTATCAAGGCGCTCCCAGTCCGGTGACTGCATTCCTGGCTGTTGGTTCCAAGGCGGCTGGAATGGTTTTGGTTTTAAGGGTTCTCTTTCAAGCGCTGCCATCCATCACTTTGAACTGGTCTGCTTTCCTGGCGACGCTAGCCATTTTTACGATTCTGTACGGAAACCTTGCGGCTATTCCTCAGAAGAATTTGAAGCGTATGTTGGGTTATTCCAGTATAGCTCAGGCAGGATATCTGATGATGGGAATCGTGGCGATGAGTTCTGCAGGGGCTTCAGCAATTTTGTTTTATCTGGTTGGGTATGCAGTCACAGTTCTTTCTGCGTTTCTCACTTTGACCCTTTGTGTGAACGCGATTGGCAGCTCGGAAATTAAATCATTATCAGGGTTGATGGATCGCTCACCACTGCTGGCTTCTACTATGATTCTAGCTATGGTTTCTCTGGCTGGGATCCCTCCCTTGGTTGGTTTTTTCGGGAAGTTTATGCTGATACAGTCAGTGGTAGAAAGCGCTCCAGCAGGATGGGGGTGCCTGGTAGTTGCGGCTATTATTGGAGTTGTGGCCTCCCTTTACTACTATCTTGGGGTTGTCCGAGCCATTATCTGGGATAAGTCTCCCAATACTGAACTCGAAAAAATCCAAATATCCACACCTAGTCAAGCGTTGCTCTATGCCGGGATTTTTATGATGATATATTTAGGATTTTTCCAGAACCAAGTTGTTGAAGCTGCCCAGAATGCTGCATCGGTTTTTAACTTTTAAATTATAGCATTAGAATAATTAAATTAAATTATCCAGCTCGCTGAAGCCCTATTTATGTTTAAGACCCCATCTGGAAACAGGTGGGGTTTTATTGTTTGTCATTACTTTATGAGTGTGTTGACGCAGGAGTCACCTTTGCCATTGTTTGTTTATGGCACGTTGATGCGCGGTTTCAAGAATCCGCTATCAGAATTATTTCATCAGAATTGCGAGTTCATTGGTCAGGCAAGCGTCAAAGGATCATTATATCGAATCACATATTATCCAGGGGCGGTTCCAAGTCAGTTTCCTGAAGAGAAAGTATGGGGTGAACTTTATTGGATACGGAACTCCAATTTTTGGGAAGCATTAGATCAATATGAAGGTTTGGATGAATCCGGGCCATGTGAATATGTGCGAGACATCACTAGCCTTCAACAATCCCCGCGACATGGAGTTTGCCGCGCATGGATTTACTGGTATAACTGGGCAACCCTGAAAAGTCAGAAGATAGCCAATGGAAATTTTGCAAGTGGCTTCAAGAACTAACCGAAGGTTGTGATTCAGTCAGCGAGGAGTCCTGGTGGCGCTGGTTTGAAGTGGGCTGAACCGCCAAAAGTCATCCAAGCATAATCACACCATGATCAGGGTGGCCGGCAAATTTTCTTTCAAGACAGGACATGAATGATGAGCATAATTCTGAGCAATTTCCGTATTTCAGTCATTGTATTATTGATCGTAAATGCAGCTAACGCCGTTGAAGAGCCTGCAAATATCCATGGGCGAACACTTTACGAAAATGAAGCTACATCTGTGGAATGGTATCCCGGGTCTGTCAATGCCTTGATCTTGCGAAAGGGATCCGAACACTTTGCCATTTATCGTCCTGCAGATTTGAACAAAACAGCTGCTCTGGCTTTAACGCACGCCAGGAGAGAGGTTTTGCATCATTCAATAGCTGAACTGATCAGAGGCCTGGGTAAAGACAAAGACCTGAAAATTCTGGCGTCACTCCAGCAAAAGGAATTGTGGACAGATACCGAAACCGTCTGGAGAAATCAGTGGGATGGGCGATTTCATAACTACGCACAGCAATCTTCGCGTTTGCCGGTTGAGGCGATCCCAGTGACTGACTGGGTTCAAGACGGAGAGGTAATCGAATGGAACGGATTCCGTATCCAGGTATTACGAACACCCGGCTATACCAGAGAAAGTGTCAGTTATCAGATTATCGCTCCGGGTGGATTTCAAGTCATAGCTGTGGGCGACATGATTCAGGATGATGGGAAAGTTCCGGACCTGTTCAGTTTTCAGGATGAAATACCGGAGGCTGGAATTCGTGGTTATCATGGATATGCTTCCCGTTTAGCGGTCCTGAGAAAAAGCCTGGACAAGATAATGGGAATTCAGCCGGATGTTTTAGCTCCAGCCAGAGGCGAATTAGTTGTAGACCCGAAGACTTCAGTGGATCGTTTGAAGGAAAGGATCCAAAACCTATACCTGAACTACATATCAACCAATGCGCTGTATTGGTATTTCAAGGCTCCGCACATAGAACAATGCGTAGAGCGGATGTTGGGAAATGGGGTTGATTATCAGCCAATGCCTTACTCGCACTATGAAGCTGCGCCTGAATGGATATTGAATCATGGAACCAGTCGAATTCTGGTTTCTGACACGGGGCATGCGTTTTTGATAGATTGTGGATATGACAATATTCTCGAGACTATAGCCATGTACCAGAATCATGGAGTGTTGAAAGGAGTAGAGGGTATATTTGTGACGCACTATCATGACGATCATACGGATCGTGTTGAGAAAGCTCGGGCGACCCTGAAAGCGCCAGTGTATTGTTTGGAGACATACGCCAAAATACTGAAAAGGCCTGCGGCGTTTAGAATGCCTGCGCTGACAGAAAACGGCATCACAGAATTAGTAGAGCTGAAACATCGGACAACCGTAAACTGGCGTGAATACCAAATGACCTTTTTGAACTTTCCGGGGCAAACACTTTTTCACGGCGCCGTTCTGGTTCAAAAACAGAATGCAGTTCCAGTACTCATGGTTGGAGATGCGTTTACTCCCTCAGGCATAGACGATTATTGTTTAATGAATCGAAACCTGATGGGCGACGGTGTGGGGTACTTATATTGTTTGGATTTGCTGGATGAATTGGCCAGCTCTGTCGGAGATTTTTACATGCTGAACCAGCACGTAGCGCAGGTATTTCAATGGTCTGAAGAACAGCGCGAATTTATTCGAAAACAGTATAAAGTCAGGAAGCGTATTATCGAACAAATAACACCCTTCACGGATGCTAATTTTGCAGTGGACGACAACTGGGCCAGATTTGATCCTTATTCGCAGGTTGCGAGAGGCTCCGTGGTGGAACTGACTTTTGTTGTTACCAATCACGACAGTGAGAAACGAAACTTTGAGATTACCTGGACTCTTCCAAAAGAGATGCAATTGCTATGCGAAGAGGAGACGTTCATAAATTTGGAGCCCAGAGAAGAACGAGCGCTGAGGGTGAGAGTTGAAATTCAAAATAATGTTACTGTTTCGAATAAAATTTACGTTGTGACTGCCTCTCTGAAGACGCATGGAACAATCATTCATGCAATGGCGGAAGCTCTAATCAAAGTAGAGTAGCTGTGCTGGCTAAAATTAAATGTTCGGATTTGGTCTGTGAACTGGAGACAGACAGAAAACCAGGATTTCAGGAAAAGTGCCGATGGAGGGAATCGAACCCACACGACCTCGCGGTCACCAGATTTTGAGTCTAGCGCGTCTGCCAGTTCCGCCACATCGGCATTTAAAATACGTGCGAACTGTCGTTGCGGGGATATTCCTACTAATTCACCTGATGAACGTCAAGCTATAAGAAACGCATTTCCTTGGAACATCCCTATATTTCTTTTATTTGAAATCTATGAGTCGAAAAAATTTTGTTACAGGAGCCACTGGATTTGTCGGATCCAATCTTGCTCTTCAATTGATTGAACGCGGCGAGAAAGTTAAAGCTTTGGTGCGTCCAGGAGCTGATTTGAGCGCTTTGAAAGATTTGGACGTTGAGATAGTGGAAGGAGATTTACTGGATCAGGAAGTTTTGCGGAAGGGGATGGAAGGATGTGATCGGGTTTATCATGTTGCCGCCAGCTATGCGCTTTGGGCTGCAGATTATACCCCGATGTACCAAGCCAACGTCGAAGGGACGCGGAAGATTTGTCAATGCGCATGGGACGTTGGTGTTCAGCGAATTGTTTATACGAGCACTGTCGGGTGCATTGGGCTTCCCAAGCAAAAGGATTCCCGAGGTCGTGTGATTCCAACGGATGAATCGGCCTTGGCTGAAGAATCTCAAATGAGCAATCCCTATAAACATTCCAAGTGGCTTGCTGAGAAGGTGGCGCTTGAGTTTGCGAGAAAAGGAGTCCCTGTAGTGGTGGTTAATCCAAGCGCTCCGGTTGGCCCCAGAGATGTCAAACCAACTCCAACCGGCCAGGTGATTGTTGACTTTTTGAATAGGGCGATGCCGGCATATTTAGAAACAGGTTTGAACTGGGTACATGTTCGAGATGTTGCCGAAGGTCATATTCTTGCTGCTGAAAAGGGTTTAATTGGAGAGCGATACATCCTCGGAAATCAAGATGGAAACTGGACCATGAAAGAAACGTTGGATGTGCTGGCGGAGTTAACCGGGACACCTGCTCCAGGATTTCGTTCTCCCTATTGGCTTGCATACGCCGCTGCTGTTATTTCCGAAGGGATTTCCAAGATTACCAGAAGACATCCAAAAGCGCCCATCGGTGGAGTCAAGATGGCGAAGTACATGATGTTTTTTGATCCGGCTAAAGCAGTTCAACAATTGTCATTGCCACAGACCGATCCGCGCATTGCGTTTGAAGATGCCATCAGGTGGTTTCGGGATCATGGTTACGTTGGAGCGGAGTGAAATTGTTTGCTGGCGTACTTTCCTGGGCTTGGTGGTATGATTAAAGTTGGGTGGCGCCCCTGGGAATGCTGAGCCCCTGCTCGGCGAGTGGAGCCAGTATTTGACGTGGGCCGAACGGCAAAGATCCACCCCCTTCTAATCGCTCCCTGGACTTGGTTTTCTGGTTTTATTGGCTTGACGAAATGTGACGATACAAAGAAATTAGAGCATCCCTGAAACCATTTCATTTACTGGATTTAAAAGAGTATCATCGCTTAGAAATCCACTAAAAAAGCCATGAATAATCAGATCCAACCCAAGCGGAGTCGTGATGCATTCACCTTGATTGAGTTACTTGTAGTCATTGCGATAATAGCCATCCTGGCTGGAATGCTTTTGCCAGCATTGAGCAAAGCAAAGGAGAAAGCGAAAGGAATCACCTGTGTAAATAATTTGAAGCAGATGACGCTTTGCTGGATTTTGTACAAGGACGACAACGAAGACACCCTGGTTCCGAATCATATTGGGAACACGCCAAACGCCTGGATTCTGAATAATATTGCATCGCTCCCTGGAGCCACGAATGTTTTAGACATTCAGAGAGGGTTGCTCTTCCAATACAACAAGTCGCTGGATATTTATCGCTGTCCCTCAGACCAGCCTTATGAGTTTTCAAGAGGTCGCAGATTTCAGCGAGTTCGAAGTTTTTCGATGAGTGGGCAGATGAGCGGAAACGCCAATTGGGTGCAAGGAGACAAATATCCGCCGAATGTGAAGTACTCCGATATTAACAATCCTCAACCAGCAAAGGCGCTGGTGTTTGTGGATGAAAATCCGGTGACGATTGATGATGGTTTTTTTGCAATTCCGGTCTTTGTTGGGCGGGGTGATGCTCGAAAAAATCTCTGGCAAAATGCCCCTGCATGTCGGCATGGAGGTTCAGCCAGTCTGAGTTTTGCTGACGGTCATTCAGAATTATGGAGGTGGGTAGAGCCAACAACGTGCCAGATCACCAGCTTAAATAAAACGGCTGCCAGAAATGATCGTGATTTACGACGCATGCAGGATGCCATTGTGGAACGCCCGGTTCCCTGAGTCCTGACCACAGAAGATAAGTCCATTTCAGATGGGAAAACATCCTTCTCACTGATTTTAATTCAGTGAGAGATTCTTTCTACTTTACCGCTCAGTTGAGGTTTTGTAACTTCAAATAGCGGTGATTGTGTCTTAATGGGACGCTTTTCCGGGCAATTTCGGTCCGATTCTTGCTTCTGCGAGACTGGATTGGTATCTAATGTTCAGGATCAGAAAGACTCCGATTAGATTAAAATCAAGTTAAACTGCTTTTTAATCTGCCATTTCAAACCAAGCAGCTAACTAAGAAAACTAACGAATGAATACTCAAGAACAAACGTCAAAACCAAAGACGTCTGGCTCCCGTTTTAGGAGGGGCATTTCGGATTTGGTTCAAAACAGCTTTTTTAATAAATCCAGGCAACGATTAGCTAGTAAAATACTAACCTGGAGTTTTGCGTCTGCAAGTCTCATCATGGGCTATGGGGCCCAAGGTCAGGAAATTCCCGAAGGCTGCCGTGGTAGTGGATTGGGGATCAGTTTATTTGTGAGTGAAAACCAGGCCAGGGTTGGCGATGAGCTTGTTTATGATGCGCTCGTTTTCAACACAGCTTTTCCGGCCTGTCAGGCGACTGAAATTACAGCCTTTGTTACCACTCCTGATGGCGTTAACCATCCGATTACACTTAACCGTACCGTCTTGAATCCGGGAGAATCGGATTACTATGAAAACGTTGTGACATACGTCATCCGGGCACAAGATCTGCAACCTGATCCAGATGGAGGGCCTGATTTTGTGACTGCCCGCGGTCAAACCGACGGGAGAATTCAGCAGAACGAAGCAGACAGTGACGGCGGTGGGTTTCAAAATGTTAACACTATTGTCCGCGAGCCATGCATTGACATCGTCGTTGATTGTACTGATGGAGTCGGTGAAAACGGACAGCTCCAGTACACTGGTACTGTGACCAACTGCGGTGATGGTGTTTTGGAAAATGTCACTGTTGCATACAACTACAACGGACAGGAAATTTCTGTTCTTGGACCAATCACTCTACAGATGGATGAATCCAGAGAGTATTCATTTTCACTCTCCCCGGCTGATCCATGCATTCCAGCCTCACCTGAAGTGAATGCGCGAGGTCAGGCAATCTTTGGCGCACGTCCAATTGTAACTGATTCTGCAACTGCAGCTTGTCAACTCCAGTTGACCCCTGGTATTGAGCTGGAAACATTCTGTCCTTCTAACGCTGTTGCAGGACAGCCATTTATCTACAGCGGAACTGTTAGAAACACCGGAAATGTAACCCTGACAGGAATCACTGTGATCAGTGATCAACCGGCAGCCGGAACGATTGTCTTCGAGAGAAATACATTAGCTCCAGGCCAAACTGCTCAGTTCACAGGTGAATTTCTCGCTCCATTAGGATGTGAAGTTACTTCTAATTTAAGTGTAACCGCTGCCAGCATTTGTGACAGCGACGTGAATGATCAATCTACATTGGTCTGCCCTCTGGAAACCAATCCTTCGATTCAAATTACCCATCTTTGTCCAGTAGACCCGGTTGTTGGTGGGCAATCATTTCAATACAGTGGAACCGTAACCAACACCGGTAACGTTGCATTAACTGACGTTCAAGTACTCGCAGACGAATCTGCCGTTCAAAGTGTGGTCTTTTCTCAAAATTCCCTGGCTCCTGGAGCTTCAGCGGATTTCACAGTGACCGCGAACGCGCCGCTTGACACATGTTCGATCACTACAGTCCTTACCGCGCAGGGGATGGATTTCTGCACAGATGAGTTAGTTGAAGACCAGTCGACCGCTACTTGCCCGGTTCAGACCAGTGGGGCAGTAGAAATCGTTCACGATTGTCCTCCAACAGCGCCTCAACCAGGAAGTGAATTCAGTTTTAATGCTACTGTGACCAACACGGGGAATGTTACCCTGACTGGACTGACAGTTTACGCTAATTTGCCTCTTCCTGAGACAGAGGTTCAATCCATTGCTTCATTGGCTCCCGGAGCTTCTGAAACATTCACCGTCACCATGACGGCGCCATTAAATACCTGCAG
>JAUIHU010000705.1 GCA_030432175.1 Verrucomicrobiia bacterium
GCAGTTCCACAGGAAATCCAGGTTTCAATTTTGAATCCAGATAAAGCATCGGAATGGTGTACACGCGCTCTTCATGATTTGCGTTCTCGGCATTCGGCCAGGATCTTCGCATGCGCAAATTATAGAAGCGGTCCGGATCGAGAAGAGACGTGTCCCATGTGGCCAGGAGGCGGTCCAGCGCCGGTGATTCTTCCACATTCCAGTTTACCTCCGCAGCTTGCCAGGGTTCGGGTGGATCTGTTTCAGCGAGTTGAAATTCAAAAATGACCGGGGGAGTGGGTTGTTGTTGTGGATCCCAATCAAAATCCTCACCGAACATTGTGCCTACTAAAGGAATCTCTGCGGACTGTCGGATCACATCGTTCGGACGTGGATCGCGCAGGTGGAAATTACTGATCCGGAGCCGAAACTCATCCAACGCGCTCTGGCTGCGACTGTTTTCTACCCGCAACCTTAATTTGTACCAGCCATCCGGGTAATAGGTTGTATCCCAATCCTCCAACAAAGCGCCGTCCGGGACCTTGGTTTCAGACGAAAATAAGACCTCCCAGTCTGTAATGCCGGGCGCTTCCTCTTTCAGTTCAATAAAGTAACGCTGAAAACTGTCACCATCTGCTACTCCATTGATTGTTTGGAAACCCTGCGCGTATTCGATTTCGGTTAACTCTGCCAGCGGAAGTGTGCCTTCAATAGACAACGCTTGAAATGCATTGAGGCGACCTTCCCCAATCCAGCGACCGCCCGGACTGGTGGCGGGATCAGTTGTGTTCTTTAAAATATTCTCAATATCCAGAGCGTCCAGTTGCGGGTTTTTGGATTTCAATAAAGCCACCGTTCCAGCGACAAACGGCGCTGCCATGGAAGTGCCGTTGAGGTTGCCGTATTCATTGTTTGGCAATGTGGAGAAAATGTCTTTGCCTGGAGCGGAGATGTCGACCGAAGCGCCGAAACTCGAAAAACTCGCGCGCCGATCCCGGCTGTCGGTGGCGGCCACCGAGATGACGCCATCAAACGCAGCCGGGTAATTGAAAGCGTCACTCGCTGCGTTTCCGGCGGCGGCGACGAAGACCATTCCGGAATTGAGCGCTTCCTGAATGATTTCCTGCAAGGCAAGACTTCTGTCGGGCGATCCCCAACTGGCGTTCATCACATGCGCGCCGTTTTTGATCGCATAATCAATTCCGCGAATCGCCGTCGAAATCCGGCCACGTCCGTCTTCATCGAAAACTTTCAGAGCCATCAGCTGCACATCCCAGCAAACACCGGAGATTCCGATCCGATTGTTGGTCCGCGCTCCAATAATTCCAGCGACGTGTGTGCCGTGTTTGTTGTCGTCCCACGGATCACTATCATTATGGAGAAAATCATAACCCACCCAATCATCCACCCAGCCATTGCCATCATCATCCAGTCCGTTGAAAGGGATTTCTCCCGGATTGTTCCAGAGTTGATCTCTTAAATCCGGGTGCAGGAAATCAACTCCCGTGTCGGTGATGGCGACGATGATGTCACGGGACCCGGTAGTGATCGTCCACGCCTCTGGCGCATCGATATCAGCGTCTTCTGTTCCAGGCGCTGCGCCGTAGTTATGCAGGCCCCATTGGTTTTGGAGGTAGAAATCGTTGGCTGGCAAGTTGGATTCATCAATGGGATTGACATCGATCGGTGGATGGTCGGATCCGGTTTCGGTGGAAAAATCAGGGGACTGTTCAGGGACCTCCAATGCGATTTCGATAGGGTAATCCGGTTCGACGAAATCCACATCCGGGTGTTGTCGGAGGCGGTTGATCCAGTGTGAAACGGCGACGTCGGCGGGAAAGGTGATTTGATTCCAATAATTGGCGGCCCCTGGACGAGTGAAAGATCTGGGGGCAGACCGTGATGAGGATGATCCGGTAGAAGTTCCAGATGAATCTGGCGTTCCTAGCAGTGATTTGATTTGAACCGAAGCGGGTAGAGAAATCGACTCGCTGACGGAGTTCATTGGGGTCTTGGAACGTCCGGCAGATCTGGAATTGGCATTCCAGTCGACGATTGGGTCTTTGGTTTTGATCAGCCAATGCAGGGTGGGTTCTGTTTCCGTGCGTTCTGTGGATTGGTCCTGTGTTGCGATTCCGTATACACCGACGATCTCGATCCAGAGCAGCGATATAGAAAGCAGAATTTTCATGAAACAGCGCCAAATTGAAATGCGGCAAGGCGAATGGGGCGGGAACGCCTTCTGCTGGGTGGCATGAATGGAATTGAATCGCATTTTGGCTGTCATTCTTTTGATTTCGATCAACTGGCCGGATTCCTGGCAAAGAGGGTATTCATTACCAAGGGGTTAAAGTAAGAGTTAGAGTCAGGCTGGATATTCCATGTTGAAAGAATGCTTAGAGCCGCGAATTTTGACAAAAAAAAACCGGTTTGAGCTTTCAGTGAGTATCAGCTCAAACCGGTGGATTAAAAATTTAGATTAAAATTGGATATGCTTCATTACCTCGGCGACATCCTTATCTCCCCTTCCGGAGAGGTTGATAATGATTGATTCTTCGGGACTCATTTCCGGGGCGCATTTGATCACTTCCGCGACGGCATGGGATGACTCCAGAGCGGGGATAATTCCTTCCCAGCGGGAGAGTTTCTG
>JAUIHU010000706.1 GCA_030432175.1 Verrucomicrobiia bacterium
CTGGGAATCCTGTTTCATCCGGAATGGAATGCTCTCAATCCCTTCCATCGTCTGTTTCAGTCGATACAAGTTTTCACTATCTGGAAAATTGCATTGTTGGCTTTAGGGGTTTGCGCAGTCACAGGAATGGAGAAAAAGCGAGTGTTCAAATCGTTTTTTGGGCTTTGGGGATTGGTAGTGATTGCGTTGTTCCTCTGGGGAAAGCCAGTTGGTTAAAGTCATTTTTTAGGATCTGTATTCATCGAATTATTTGTTTTGAGAAAAGAATTACATCCGGAACTGCTTGAATCAGGAGCCTTTCAGTCCGCTCCTCCCAGCAAAAAATCCTTCAATGCAGGGAAAGACCTCTTCTTGAATGGATTTGTGTCGGTTGCCAAAGCGGAGCCTTATGAAGTTCATTTCATGGTTCATCCACCCGGAAAGCCAGAAATTGAAGTCCGGTTTCTATCCCTTGAAAATGGCGTCTCCTGTCATTGCAGTTGTCAGGAGAATTCCGGTGCAGCTACTTTAGCTTGCGAACACATCGTCGCTTCCATTCTGGAATACAATGATTACTGCGAGGCGAATAATCCAGTCACCTGGCGAACACATCTTCAGAAATCCATCCAGCCTGGAGTAAAAAGCGCTTCTAACAATCATAGCGCAGGTGGATTGGAGGACCGCACTGCTGTCGGCGCATTTCTGTTACAATCCACTTCCCTTTACCAAAAAACCGGGACACCTCAATTTCGCGTGGACCAGATCCTCCTTTTTGCAGGAGCTGACCTGGCTCCTGAGGATATTCTGCAGGATCCCGAACGTGTTCCGGAGTGGGTCCGTTCCGGGCAGGTCAAGATGAAGGTTGTCGATGGACAATCAATCGGGAAGTCCCCTTGCTGGAACTGGGATGAAACCATGCGGGACACATTGCAGTTTCTGACTTTGGTCAGTGGCGGTGGATATCGCATGTATTTTTTACAACGTGATTTGAACCTCCTTTTCTCGCGGTTCATGAGTGATCAGTTGCTTTACCTGGGTACTCCCAGAGAAATCCAGCGACTCGTTAACGTGGACGAGTCAAATAGCCGACTGGCATTGAGAATAGAAGATCACCCAAAAGAGCCGGGATTAGTTTTAAAACCACAGATTCATTCCGGGGACCAAATCCTGGAGCTGAACGACAAATCGCTGCTGGAGCCGGTTTGTGAAGATCCGGGTTGGTATATAGCCCAGAACCAATTGTTTCGCCTGGATGCTGATCCGGCTATTCTGGCCTTGTGGGCTTCCAAACCCGAGATTGAAATCGCAGCCGATGAAGAGAAGGAACTGCTGGAATGGTTCATTCCGAGGTTAGCTGACCAATATGAAATCACCGGATCAGCCATTCAGTGGAATTCTGATCCACAGCCACTCACCGGAAAACGGCTATATTTGTTTGAGGAAGGCAAGGAACTGCGAGTCGAGCCGCGTTGGATGTATGGTGAGTATGAAATTGCTCCTCGCGATCTGGCGCTGGGCAAGGTAGTGATGGCTCCACATCCGGAAAACCACCGATATATCCAACGTATTGAACGTGATTTGAATCGTGAAGCGGCTTGGGCTTCTGGATTAAAAGAACATGGACTGAAGAACAGCCTGGATTACGGAATCTATGCGCTTCGGGCTAAAGTACAGCCGATGGATTTCCTGTTGGTTGAGGTCCCGAAGCTGATTGAGGAAGGGTTTGAGATTCATGGGGAGAACGATCTGGAAATCTTTCGTGTGAATCGCAATTCACCCACGTGGCACATGAACGTCAGTTATGGGGTCGATTGGCTGGAAATTGATTCCGATGTCAAGTATGGCGACTCCACAGTTTCCCTTTCAAAAATCCTGGCAGCGCTTCGTAAAAAGCAACGGTTTGTTCAATTAGCCGACGGTAGCATGGGCGAACTGCCAGAAGAATGGGTGAACAAAATCCGCCGCGTGCTTGATCTCGGCGAGACAGACAAAGACAAATTAAAGTTATCCAAAGCCCATACCATTCTGGTGTCCGAGATGATGGAGGACGAAGGGGTCGAAGGGAATGCGGATGAAGAGTTTTTCAAGTACCGTGACCGTATCCGCGATTTGCATTCGATTCCTGAAGTCGAGGTTCCCAAGTCATTTAAAGGGAAACTTTTTGACTACCAGCACGCCGGGTTAAACTGGTTGCGATTCCTGCACGAGTCGGACTTCAGTGGACTGCTCGCGGATGACATGGGAGTAGGGAAAACGATTCAGACACTCTGCTTTCTCAGCAGTGTTAAAGAGGAGAATGAAGAAAAAGACCAGCCCAGAACCAGTCTGTTGGTAGCTCCGCGATCACTGGTCAACAACTGGCAGCGTGAAGCGGGCAAGTTCGCTCCTGATCTGAAGATTTTGCCTCACTGGGATGCGACTCGTACGAATGATCCAGAGGATTTTCCGGATTTTGCACCCGAGCCAAGTGACGATCCAGAGCCTACGCCGACGCCAACACCGCGATGGTGATCGGCGACTACGGGACCATCATGCGCACTACGGACGGCGGCGACACCTGGACCAAGATCCCCCTGCCAACCGAGATCGACCTGCCGTACGACATCGCGATGATCATCGAGCCGGGCGACGTCCTT
>JAUIHU010000707.1 GCA_030432175.1 Verrucomicrobiia bacterium
ATCCTGAAGCCAGGACAAATTCTGCGATTGGGGCATGTACAAGCTCGCCTGGAAACCGGCGACCCTCAGCAGCCTAAATCCGTTGATAAAACTATGATCATTTCCCGTGGGGTCAAATCCGAATTGGAAACCGGCACAAAAACAGTTTCCCTGGATAAGGACAGCCCATTCCGGAAGAAAGATAACAAGGTCAATATGATCTTTATCTTTGGCGGAATAGCCCTCGGTCTTGTGATTCTGGGACTGGTGATTTTTGCCGTCAGCCAGATCCAATAACGCCTTATTTGAGCTCACTGTTGAAGAGAACTGAGCATCAGTTTTTTCGAGGTATCAAGGGTGTTGAGCATTTCTGTTGGCTCCTGATCTGCATGTCAGGATTCATCCATGGAGCGCTCCTTGCTCCATCTCAATCCTTGCCTGAGAAGAACCCTGATGCACAGGAAGATTTAATAAACTCAGAGCGGTCGGCTCTGGGCCCAGCAGAATGGCAAATCCTGCCCATGAACGGGGTTTTTGAGTTTGATTCCAACTCCGGTGAAGTGGAGGTCACTCAGGGAGCTGTTCTTAATTATAACGATCCAGAGCTTGGTTTTACACAGCTAACAGCAGATCGCGCTCGCATCAACGAGTCCACTGGAGAGGTCACAGCAGCAGGGGATGTGTTCTTTACTCAAGGACCTCAGATATGGAGCGGGGCTTCGATTTGGGGTAACCTGAAAGAACAACAATGGAATTCGGATGCATTCCGAGCCGGGCGTCCTCCAGCATTTGCCGGAGGAGAAAAACTAACCGCCACCGGGGATGGAAACTGGCACGAAATTGAAGGTGGTTATGTCACAACCAGTGACCTCCAGGATCCGACTTTCCGAATCTCCTCTAAAATGATCCGGTTCAACCCGGAAGAACGGGTTGTAGCAAAGAATGCGGTTCTGTATGCTGGACGCGTCCCTGTCTTTTACTTTCCGTATTTCAACAAAAACCTTGACGCTGACGCCAATCAGTTTCGGTTTACTCCTGGATACAGGAAAATATTCGGGCCGTTCCTGCTGACAGAGTACCAGTGGAAATGGAATCCCAAATCGAGGAACTGGCGAGCCAGTGGGGAACTTCATGCAGATTATCGTTGGAAACGTGGTATTGGGCTGGGGCCTGACATTGATCTGGAAACGGAAAGATTTGGAGACTGGTCGTTTCAGGGATATTACGCGCCCGATGATCTTCCAGGAGTAGAGATTGATGGGAGTCCGATTAACCGAGATCGGAACCGGCTCTGGCTGACTCATCAATATACGGCTTCCAATGGAGTCGAATCGACATTTGTCCTGAGGCGTCAGAGTGACAGTCAGCTATTAAAAGAATACTTTGAAAGCGATTATCGACGCAATGTACAGCCCAGTTCATTCTGGGAAGTCAGCCAGCGATGGAGAAATCTTCATTTCAGCGCACTGACACAAGCCCAGGTCAATCCATTCCAGGAAACAACCGAGCGACTGCCTGATTTGAAATTATCGGTCTCCCGTGTCCAAGTCGGAGCCACTCCACTCTTTTATGAGGGCGAAAACTCTGTTGCATTTCTGAGACGACGTTTTGCGCTGGGATCGCCATCACAGGACTACGAAGCCTGGCGGACGGATTCATTTCATCAGATTCTTTATCCGAACACATTTTTTGGTTGGTTGAATGTCACACCTCGCATTGGTGGGCGTTGGAATTATTACTCTGAAACCACGTCCAATAATCAAACCATTCTGAAATCCCAGAATCGCTGGATCGGAGTCACTGGAGTAGAATTCAGCGCCAAGGCAAGTCGAGTATGGAAGGGAGTTGAGAATAAGATGCTGGATCTTAAAGATTTGCGGCACATCGTCGAACCGATGTTCAATTACGCCTTCACACCCAACCCGACCACAGGTTCCTGGAGACTGCCTCAGTTTGATCGTGAGTTTGCATCGCTGAAGCTATTACCGATAGATTTTCCAGATTACAATTCTATCGATACGATTGACGCAAACAATACATTGAGATTGGGGTTGAGAAACAAATTACAGACCTGGAGAGAAGAACGCATCTCCACCTGGGTTCAATCTGCTTTGTTCATTGACTGGCGTCTAGATAAACAAAGCGGACAGTCGACTTTCTCAAATCTTTACTCTGACCTGGATTTCAAACCTCGCGAATGGGTGACCTTCACTTCCGAAACCCGTTACGATCCAGGCGATGGAGTATTTCGAGAAGCCAATCATTATCTGACTCTGGATCCCAATCCTTTTTGGGCGATGAGTCTGGGGCATCGCTATTTGGATGGGGATGATCCCATTCTGGCGCCTGCTCTGGGATCCAACCTCATCTACACTGGATTGTACTTGCGACTCACAGAGAACTGGGGGTTGAATACCAGGCATTTTTTTGAAGCTCGAGATGGATTTCTTGAAGACCAGTATTACACTTTTTACAGAGACTTGGAGAGTTGGACGACAGGAATAACTTTTCGTGTGAGAGAAGACAGGAATGGTCCGACAGATTTCTCCATTGCCATCACTCTCTCACTCAAAGCCTCTCCGAG
>JAUIHU010000034.1 GCA_030432175.1 Verrucomicrobiia bacterium
CGAAGATTGCTGATGAACTCATCGGGGTACAAGGATCGCCAGTGGACATTGGTGGATACTATCAACCTGATGATTCCAAAGCCTCAGCTGCTATGCGTCCGAGCGCCACTCTAAACGAAATCATCGGATAGTTAAACGGCCTGATTGTTCTGAGCGCTTCAGGCTGGTTTTAATTCCAGATTAAGGAGGCGGGCTTTCAAGTCGATGCCTCCTTCCGCTGAAAATCCTCGCATCTTGCCATCGGCTCCAATGATTCGATGGCAAGGCGCTGCCAGCAGAAAAGGATTTCTACTGAGCGCTCCACCAACAGCTCGTGCTGCGTTGGGCCGATCAATTCGTCTCGCCAGTTCCCCGTAGGTGATCGTCTCTCCAGCCGGGATCTTTTGCGCTTCCTGCAAAGCGCTTCTCTCAAATGGAGTGAGCCTCGACCAATCCAAAGGAATCGAACTCAAATCCCCTTCCCCTTCCTGAAGATACCGAAGAATTTCACCGATGGCTTTGCTGGCCCATTCCGGGATGGTTCTTAGATCCATCGCAGCCCCCGAAATGTGGGACTCTTGCGGATCTTTCATGCGAATAGAATGAAGCTTCTCATTGTCTCCTTCAATGGAGAGTAGTCCGTACTCTGTATTGCATTCAAAATTCCACATCTCGAAATTGTTATTTGGATGTCCAATTTTTTTTTTATTCCGAAATGGGAATCTGTTCGGGAATTAGGTTTCGATTGGTTGGAACGTAAATTAATTATTGACATGGAAAACGATAGATATATTTTAACTATCCAATAAATCTTCATCGTATTTAAATTTATAATATTCAAAGAATTCATATGCATTCAGTTTGGTTTTTTATTCCAACTTTTATAAACAAACAACAATTAAAATGTGACTTCAAATTCTTTATTAATTTTGTTTTTGTGCTGAGTTTGTCTTTGCCTTCAGTTCTCGCTCAAAGTGAGGGTGGACCTCAACATGATCCTTACCAGATATCTCTTCAATCAATTACACCAATCCCAAATAATCCAGATCATTTCACTGTGAAATGGAAATTGGGTGACTTTGGGCTGCCATTTGTAGCCGTGATTAATCGCTCTTACACTATGAAATTGGGGGATTGGGAACGGATCAGTGTGATTCCTGAACAGACACGTTTTTTTGAAATGCCGATGGATATCCAGGAAATTGACGCCGCATTTTTCGAAATCCGTAACGCCGCTGGATTTATCGCAACAGGACAGGTTTTTGAAGGCAAGGTTAATATGGAACTAAGTGATGTCATTGAAATTCATTTATCCAGATTAAGGGGGCTAAGCATGGAAGAATCATACGTATTGATTTATGATCAGGATGGGAATGAAACATTTTACCTGAAAGACTTGGATGTCCAGATTTTGAATAATTCTGTGCGGGTATTGATTAATCCGGGCGAACGCTTTGCTGTTCCCGGCAATGAATGTGGTTTAGTTACGATATTAGTCAGTGATTTAGTAAATGGCGGTGGGAACTCGTACGAAGGTAGTTTTGTCTACGAAGTCTCCACTGATGAGTTGGGGGTAGTGGATTGATTGATATTCAATTACTTGTTCGCTCCTCCGGTTAAGAATCTGGAGAATGAGATTATTTTGATCCGTTTCCCAACCCGCCCCGCTAAGCCTCTTGCCTAGTGGGGCGGTTGTGTGTACGAATGTTGTCTAACAAGACTCATTGACGAGAGAATATGTCCGATCCAATTATCATCTACACCAAGACTGACGAGGCTCCAGCTCTCGCAACGTATTCGCTTTTACCGATCATCCAGGCCTTTGCCAAGCCTGCCGGGATTCGTTTGGAAACCCGTGACATCTCACTGGCAGGTCGCATTTTGGCGAAGTTTCCTGAGTTTCTGACGGAAGACCAGAGGATCGGGGACGCTTTGTAGGAGTTGGGTGAGCTGGCGAAAACGCCGGAAGCAAATATCATCAAACTGCCCAATATCAGCGCTTCCATTCCCCAGTTAAAGGCTGCCATTGCTGAATTGCAGGCGCAGGGCTACCAACTTCCCGATTATCCGAGTGATCCGAAGAATGACGAGGAAAAATCAATCCAGGCGCGTTACGACAAGATCAAAGGCAGCGCAGTAAACCCGGTCCTGCTCGAAGGAAACTCTGACCGACGGGCGCCTCAGGCAGTGAAGGCTTATGCCAAAGCCAATCCGCATTCCATAGGCGCCTGGTCGAAAGATTCTCGAACTAATGTTGCAACGATGGGGAAAGAAGATTTCTTCTCCAATGAAAAATCCGTCACCGTGTCGGAGTCGACTACCGCCAAAATTGAATTCGTGGCGGCTGATGGCTCTGTTTCTGTTCTGAAGGAATCTACTCCATTGCTGGCGGGTGAGGTTTTTGATGGAACCAAAATGAGCCGGAACGCTTTGGCGGCTTTCCTGAAAGATCAGATCAAACGCGCCAAAGAGGAAGGTATTCTGGTTTTCATTGCACATGAAAGCGACGATGATGAAGGTGAGTGATCCGATCATCTTCGGTGTTTGTGTGGAAATTTTCTTTGAGGATCTTGTGGCTAAGCACGGCGCAACTTTGAAGGAGCTGGGTGTCAACTTTAACAACGGTTTCGGTGATTTGCTGACGAAGCTGGCTCAATTACCCGCTGAGAAAAAAGCCGAGATCGAAGCCGATATTCAGGCTGTGTACGAAAACGGACCGGATCTGGCGATGGTCAATTCTGACAAGGGCATTACCAACCTGCATGTTCCCAGCGACGTGATCATTGATGCCTCCATGCCGGCAAATGAAGCGAAGATCGTCGAAGAGCTGAACGCAGTGCAGGGTTCAGCTGTGGATATCGGCGGTTACCACCAGCCGGATGACGAGAAGGCTTTTGCAGCCATGCGACCAAGTGCAACGCTCAACGCGATCATTGGCTAATTGGTTTGGCTTGCCGGATCGGTCAAGTCTGTCCGGCAGACTTCATTTCGAGCTGCAGAAGTCGTGCTTTCAGGTCAATGCCTCCTTCTGCTGAAAATCCACGCATCCTGCCATCTGATCCAATGATTCGGTGGCAGGGCGCTGCCAGCAGGAACGGATTCCTGCTGAGCGCCCCTCCAACTGCACGCGCAGCTTCAGGTCGATGAATCCGGCGGGCAAGTTCTCCATAAGTGATAGTCTGGCCCGAGGGGATTTTCTGGGCTTCTTTCAACGTGGTTCTTTCAAATGGTGTGAGCCTTGCCCAGTCGAGTGGAATGGAACTTAAATCCCCCTGCCCTTCCTGCAGATAGCGAAGTATGGCTCCGATAGCCTGACTGGCCCACTCCGGGATCGTTCGAAGATCCACGGCAGCGCCTGCAAGAATCGATTCTTCCGGATCCTTCAAGCTGATAGAGCACAGTTTCTGATCGTCTCCCTGAATGGAGAGCATTCCAAATTCGGTATCGCATTCAAAGTTCCACATGGCATTTAGTTTTCCAATTTTGGATGTCCAATTTTGGATGTCCAATTTCTAATAACGCCAAAAAAGCCGGGATCCTCAGTCGCTTCCTGAAGATCCCGGCGGTTTAAAAGGCAAATTGATTTAAGCCAAAATCTGATAAATCGGATCGGCGCCTTCTACACCCACCAGCGACTGATCCAGTCCGCCGTAGAAGTAGGTCAGGCTGTTTGGGTCCAACCCCATCTGGTTCAACACGGTGGCGTGGAGGTGTTTGACGTGGAATCGATCCTTGACCGCCATGCTGCCCAGCTCGTCGGTTTCTCCAACAGCGGTTCCGCCTTTGATTCCACCGCCGGCCATCCACATGGTGAAGCCGTAGGAGTTGTGGTCGCGTCCTGTGCCTTTGGCGTATTCGGCTGTCGGTTGACGTCCGAATTCTCCACCCCAGATGATCAGGGTTTCATCCAGCAATCCGCGCTGTTTCAGGTCCTTGATCAGTCCGGCGATGGGTTTGTCGGTATTGCCGGCGTGATAATCGTGGTTCTTTTTCAAATCACCGTGCGCATCCCAGTTATCGTCGTTGTGGGCGCCGCCTGAGTAGATCTGGATGAACCGAACCCCGCGTTCCACGAGCCGTCGAGCCAGCAGACATTTACGTCCGAAGTCTTCGGTGCGGTCGTGGTCCATCCCGTAAAGGTTCTTGATGTATTCCGGTTCAGTATCGAGATCAATGGCCTCAGGCGCTGTGGCCTGCATATTGTAAGCCAACTCGTAACTGGCTATTCGCGCTGCCAGGTTGGAGTTATCAAAGCGGCTCTTCAAGTGGCCTTCGTTCATGTGGTTCAGCGTATCCAGCAAGGTTCTTTGCTGAGCCGGGCTCATTCCCTGAACATTTTTCAGGTTCAGGATCGGATCGCCCTGTGAGCGGAAAACCGTTCCCTGGAAACTGGCTGGCATGTAGCCGCTGGACCAGTTTTTCGCTCCACTGATTGGACCACCGGTTTTATCGAGCATCACGACGTATCCGGGCAAGTTGTTGTTCATGGAGCCCAGGCCGTAGTTAACCCAGGATCCCATGGATGGTTTCCCGCTAAGCAAGCTACCGGAATTCATCATCAGCATTGCGGAGCCATGGATTGGCGAATCTGCTGTCATCGAATGGATGAATGCCATATCATCCACACAAGTGGCTAAGTTCGGGAACAAATCAGAAACGTATTTGCCGCTCTGACCGTACTGCTTGAAATTCCATTTTGGACCGACCACGCGACCTTCACTCTTTTTCCCTCCACGGCCGAAAGTTTTCACCGGGATCGTTTTGCCATCGAGCGGGTAAAGTTTGGGTTTATAGTCAAATGTATCCACATGACTGGGGCCGCCATACATGAACAGGAAAATCACGCTTTTGGCTTTTCCGGGCAGCATCGGTGGTTTTGGCGCCAGTGGATTGACGAATTTCGCCGCCTCGGCATTGGAAGTGAAGAAACCATCATTGGCCAACATGCCGGTCAGCGCCAGCGAAGCGAAGCCTCCTGCAACGTCAGTAATAAACTCACGACGTGAGGTTCGGCCACAGAAGTTTTTGGTTTTATTCGGATTCATACTTAAACCTTTCTATTTTTCAAATACTTGCTCTTCCTGGCCTTAATCCAGATAAACAAACTCGTTCAAATTCAGCGCTACCAGACAGAAACGGTCGATCGCTTCTTTGCGGCTTAGGCCGTGTACAGTCTCAAAAGTTCTGATCATCTCCACGCAGGGTTGAATTTCTGATTCTTCGATATCTCTCGACAGAGTAAGTTCCAATCCACGCCGAACCACCACTTCCAGATTCTCTGTTCCAACCTCTCCGATCAGACGCTCCGCCACCTGTTCGGCCTTTTCATTGACGAAGAAACTGTTCAACATGTTCAGCGCCTGAGTTGGCACGGTGGTTACAAATCGAATCGGGCAGGACGCATCCGTGTCCGCGAAATCAAAGTCAGTAAACGACGGTGGCTGTAGTGAGCGTTTCACTTTAATGTACACACTACGACGCCAGGTTTCTTCCTCTGCCGATGTGCCCCACTTTCCACCTTTCGTGGAAGAGGTTGCCAGCACAGCATCCGGTAAGACCGGGAAATAACTCGGGCCACCCATTTTCAGGTTCAATCTACCAGTCAGCGCCAGGATAGAATCCCGGATTTCCTCCGCTGTCAGACGGCGCATGTTGAATCGCCAGAAATGGTTGTTCTGTGGATCTTTCGCCAGATTGGCTTCATGCGGAGCCGAAGACATCTGATACGTCTTGGAACTCATAATCAGCCGGTGCATTTCCTTGATGCTCCAACCATTTTCCATGAATTGAACCGCCAGCCAGTCCAGAAGTTCCGGGTGTGTGGGTTGTTCTCCCAAGTAGCCAAAATCATTCGATGATGGGCAAATGCCTCGTCCGAAGTGGTACTGCCAGATCCGGTTCACCATGACGCGGGCAGTGCGCGGATTCTTTTCACTGGTGATCCAATCTGCCAGAACTGTTCTCAGCCCGGATGTTTGAGCGTCAGGCTTACGCTTTGGGATTTCAGGTTTTGGGAATTTAAAAATGGATGGGAAATCCGGCTCCACCTGATTTCCAGGAGCATGAGCGCTACCGCGGATCAACACGAATGTATCCTTTGGTTGTGATCCATTTTCCTGCACCATCATCGCGGCAATACCACCTCGAATTTTCTGATTTCTCAATGAATCCAGCTCTTCCCTGATTGTCAGGTAAGTCTCACGGTCTTCCTCGCTCAACGACTTCAAACCTTCATTAGCGATCCAATCCGCTTTTTTCACCTCCTGCTTACCAACATGCAATCCAACATCAATGTACTGTCCTCCTACCGTCTGTGTGCAATGTACAGCTAAGGTGTTTCGGCCGGTCTGCAAATAGCTCAATGCTTTCTTGTCCAGAGCTACAGTTCGGTAATTCGATATGTAGCCTTCAAAAGAACCAATCAATTGACCATTCAGATAAACCTCTGCGTCCTGGTCATGATAAATTCGCATTTTCACCCGATTCGGAATTTCATCCAAACGGAACGTTGTCCGCAACCAGATATCGTCTGAAGTCCATCTTGTTTTTGGACGCGTATTATCTGGAGCGCCATTCCCGAACCCGGCGGGTCCACGTTTCCAATCTCCAGCATCACCAGTGTTTTCATCGGCTGATTCATTGATTCGGTAGCCGACTTCATACCAGTTGTCGGCTGGCTTCTTATTGGTATAAGCCCAAATTTGTTCCCCTTGGCGGGCAGTCGGGACCAAAATCTTGATTTGTTCCGAAAATGCTTTTCCTGCCTCGCTGTTCAGCATGAAGGATTCTAAAGCAGCGAGTTTGGCTTCCAGTTGTGCAATCTCTAGATTTCGTTGCTTCCTTCGTCGCTCCAGTTTCAACTCTTCTTCAGCAGTGGTCAGGTTTTCGATCACCTGCTGCTTGCTCATCTGGGTGATGTTGTGGAAGAAACCAAGGAAACTGTAGTAATCTTCCTGAGAGATCGGATCTCCTTTGTGATCATGACATCGAGCGCAACCCATCGTCATTCCCAGGAAAACTTCAGTCGTCACACGGATGTTATCATCCAGTACGTCATAAACATGCTGAGGCCGGTCAGCGGGTTCGTCGTCCCATTGCATCAACCGGTGAAATCCTGTGGCAATCTTGCTGGCAATAGTCGCGTCTTCCAGTTCATCTCCTGCCAACTGTTCCTGGATGAATCGATCGTAAGGTTTGTCTTCATTGAAGGAGTCGATCACATAATCCCGGTAACGCCAGATGTGGGCTTTTTCTGAGTCCCGTTCAAATCCATTGGACTCCGCATAGCGCACCAGGTCCAGCCAGTGCCGTCCCCATTTTTCTCCGTATTGAGGTTTGGCCAGGAGTTCTTCCACCAGCTCGGTCCAGGCGGTGGTCTGATCGCATTCTTTTTCAAACTCCTCCACTTCCTGTGGCGTGGGAGGTAATCCATTGAGATTGTAGTAGGCGCGACGGATCAATGTCCGGGGGGAAGCTTTGGGATTTGGTGTGAGTCCATTTTCCTGCAACTGCGCGTAAACAAAAGCGTCAATCGGGTTGGCGGCCCATTCCGGATCATCCACCTGAGGGACTTCCGGTGCAGTCAGTGGTTTGTAAGACCAGTAATTCAGGGTGCGTTCATTGATTTCTGTCGTAGGCAATCCGTCCGAATTTCCATGATCCAGTTCCACCAGACGGTCGATATCTTCCGGTGACCAGGGAGCGCCTTGAGCGACCCAATCGGCCAAAACAGCCAGTTGCTCTGGTTCCAGTTTGCCATCCGGTGGCATTTGGTGGTCATCATCCTTGTAACTGACCATCTCCAGCAGGAAGCTCTTCTCCGGATTTTCCAGATCAATCGCTGAACCATGCGCTCCACCCAGGACCAGTCCTTTTCGGCTGATGAGTTGCAGCTCGCTCTTGATTTTCACATTACCGCGTCGATCGAGTCCGCCGTGGCAACGGAAACAATTCTCTTCCAGAATAGGGCGAACCTGTTCCTCAAAAAATGTCACCTGTTCCTTCGAAAAATCAGGATGAGATACCTCGGATTCTCCGAATACAGGAAAAACCAATGAAACAAGGCCAAAACCAATTCCAATTTTCTTCAAATCAAACCAAATCATAAAATACGATCCACTCCACCTTAACCGATACAGTCTTAGGGTGTTTTAAATAATCATAAGAGAATCTGACGAATAATCCACGAAAAACAGGATCATAGTGTTTTAAAATTCCCATTGGCCATACAGCGAGTTCCAGAGTAAAAAATAAGCATGCAAGCGGAGCTGAACCAAGCGGGCGCCCAATCCCGAGATGTTGACGGTATTGAATCCAGACTGGGACAAACCATCTGGGACGTATTGATCATTGGGGCTGGTCCTGGAGGGAGCGCTGCAGCAACTTATTTGGCTCGCGCAGGCAAGAAGGTATTGGCTCTGGAGAAGGAGTACTTCCCGCGATTTCATGTCGGCGAGTCCCTTTTGCCATACAACGTCCAGCTGTTTGACGAACTGGACTTGACTGATAAACTGGAGGCCGCCGGATTTGTGAAGAAGTACGGGGCGCAATTTTTCCTGACCGATGGCGTCGTGTCTCAGCAGTTTGAGTTCGGAAAAGGGCGTTTTACCGAATATCCCTACTCATTTCAGGTGGATCGCGCCCGCTTTGATCATTTGTTGATGGAGCATGCCAGAGAAAGCGGAGCCACCATTCTGGAAGGGTACACCGTTCAAAAGCGCGACGAGACAGCGGACGATTATCTGTCCGTTTCGGTGAAAGGTCCGGACAATCAAACCCAGCAGGTAAATGCCCGATTTATTATTGACGCCAGCGGACGCGCTAACACGACCGGCAATCAGGACGGATTGAAGCGCATGCATCCACGGTTGAGAAAAATCGCTGTCTTCGGAAGGATGCGAGGCGATGTGCGGGATGACGGACAGGCAGGCGGGGACACGGTGATTTTACGACAGAACAAACGCTGGTTCTGGTTGATCCCTGTGGGGCAGGACGAAATCAGTGTGGGCTGTGTCATGGAACAAAAGGACTGGAAAGCGCTGGGTAAAGACGCTGATGCAGAACACTGTCTGAAACAATGGGTTCAGGAAGACGAATTGCTGGACAAAAAACTGGGCCAGGCCGAATGGGTGGGATCGTTCCGGACGACGACTGATTTTTCTTATCACAATGAATCCCTCTGCGGAAAACGCCTGGCGAGAATCGGTGACGCCGCCGGCTTTTTGGATCCGGTCTTCTCTGCGGGAGTCTATCTGGCAATGTGGACCGGTAAACTGGCGGCGGAGACGATGACTCAGGCGTTGGATCAAAATCATGATGGAGCGGCCGGATTGCGCAAATATCATCATCGCGTTTATCGGGCCATGGTGAACTACTGGGCCATGGTCGAGCAGTTTTACACCACCCCGTTCATGGAGATTTTCATGCAGCCGAGAGAAAAGTGGGACCTCCCTGCCGCGGTGAATGCCTTGCTGGCTGGAAGAATTGAAGCGCCCTGGTATATTCGGTGGCGGTTGAAGTTGTTCTTTTTGCTGGTGCGATTGCAGGGGCGGTACCCGATCATGCAAAGCCTGAACTTCCCGGCGCGTTCTAAACGTGAGGTCAGCGCTGGGGGTCCAAAAGCCGCTCCGGTTGGGGATTCGGTTTAGTTAGGATTGGAGAGTAATGTTCAAAGTAAGCCTTATGCGTTTATCTCCGGCTCCTGGATTTTTCAAAATCACTCAAGCGTTTAACAGATTTCTCCACCGCAGAGTGAGCGAAACGCAATTGAATGTCAGGAGAAGCGCCTTTTTGATGCTGATTCTGCTGGGAACGGTCTTTCTTTCGGGAGGCTGCGCTTTGGTTCCGGAACCCAAACCGGTTCAGTGGAATCAATCCCCGGACTGGCAGGTTTTCAAAGGTCAAGGGGTCTGGGTGGCGGAAGAAGGAGCTCCAGAAATCGTGGCGGACCTGACACTGGCTGTCGGCCCGGACGAGCAGGTCTGGGCGCAGTTGAGTAAAACGCCATTCCCTTTGTGGACATTTCAAAGAACGACTGATCCGGACGTTTGGAAAATCGAAGTTCCTGCCGAAGGCAAATCCTGGAAAGGTCGTGGCATGGGCCCCAAACAATTTCTGGCAGTAGCGCTGGCCCAGGCCTGGATCCGAGGTGAAGCGCCCGAAGGCTGGACTGGATCCGGCTGGGACGGAGAGATCAAACCCGCAGACCGGAAAGGCGAAGTGGAGTGGAGTTTGGAGCATAAAAAATCAGGCCAACACCTGGAAGGGTTTTTGGGGAATGATGAATGATAACGTAGGGGCACGCCCATGTGCGTACCCATCAGGAACAACGGACAGGGGATGAATGGTGAAGGGATAAAGGGTGAAATGTAAAGAATGAGGAAAAATCATGCGCATAAATTGAGCCGTAGGTGGTTCCGGTATTTCTGGATCATTCTGATTGGCGCGTTCCTGATTGGAGGGTGGGCTCAGTTGCGAATGGAGACAAATATCTTTTCGTTGCTGCCTTCGTCTATTCCTGAGGCTCGTGGCTTGCGCTGGTTTCAGGAGAGTTTCTCGGATTCGGGGCAGGTTTTGGTGGTTTTGGATGGCAAGGACAAAGGACTGAGCGCTCTGGATGTGGAGAATTGGACCAGCACATTGGGAGAGTTCTTGAGGGAAGAAAAGGAACTGGTGGAGTCCGTGATCTGGACGGCTCCCTGGGATGAAGATCCGGCGCAGCTGACTGAACTGATTGCCTATTTGTGGTTGAATCAATCCCCGGAGGTTTTCCAAACGCTGGCAGATCGGTTGAATCCAAACCTTGCGGCTGAGCGATTTCAAAATGCACGGGAGGAACTGACTTACAGTTTTTCTCCGGCGGATATTGGGCGTTTGTCTTATGATCCACTTCAAGTGACTGAATTGCCAGACACAGGTATTTTGACTGCGGACTCGGTATCAGGTTCAGGTTCTCCGGATTCCATGCAGGGTTTGATGTCGCCGGGGAATGGAAAGGCGGGGTTTGTTTCGGAAGATGGTTTGTTGCGGATTATTTATCTTCAGCCGGCAGTGGAGGCGAAGGATTACAAATCAGCGACGCGATGGTGGAGGGAATTGAGATTGCGGATAGCAGAATGGGAAGCTCAGTACGCCCGGGCTGGGCTGTCAGGAGGGATTCCGGAAATTACTTTCACCGGGGGGCCGATTTTTTCTGCGGAGATTGGAACTGCGATGGAAGGGGACATGACGTTTTCTGTGGGCGGCGCCTTGTTGATTACACTGGTTTTATTCAAACTGGCTCATGGTGGATGGCGTCCGTTGGTTTGGATCGTTGCCTGCATGGGAATGATCCTGGCAGTGACGTTGAGTGTGGGGGGCTGGATCTGGGGTTCGATGAATGTGGTTAGCGTCGGATTTGCGGCGATCCTGTTGGGGATTGGAGTGGACTATGCGCTGACATTGTATCAGGAAGCCAAGCATCAGGTTCGCATCAGTAAGTCTGGAACCGTCCAACCATCCATGATTCGGAGCATGGTGGGACCGGGGATTGGTTGGTCAGCGCTGACAACGGCGTTGGGGTTTTTCAGTTTGAGCCTGAGCCATTTTCCGGGATTAAGCCAGTTGGGAGGAATGGTGGCCACTGGAATTCTTGTGGCGGCTGTGGTGATGACGTTTGTCTTTTTGCCTTTGGCTTTTCCAGCGAAGTTAAAGTCGGAAAATGTGTCAACTTCTGTGGATGTCGGAAAAAGTGATCTGTCTGAGAATGGCGGTCCCTCTTCGAATAGAGACGACCAATTCGGATGGGATTCCCGAGTCGGTTGGATCGGGGTATTACTGGTGGCGATTTGCTGGGTCGGTCTGGCGTTGAGTGGTGGTCCGGAGTTTGACGGATCTCAAGCCGCACTGCAGCAAACGGAGAGCGTGGCGCAAACGGCAGCGGAGAAGATTCAATCCCGGATGAACACCACTGGAACTTCGCAATGGTTGATTGTGCGCGGACAGGATTCTGTGGATGTGGCCAGGGCTTTGCAAGTGGTGGCTCAGGAACTCCGAACCGTTGTGAAAAATCCGGGAATACAAACGGCATTCACCCCAAACGTCTGGTATCCGAATCTTGCCAATCAACGCGCCAATCTGAAACAGGCGCAGAGGTTGATGGACGGGAAAGGCATTATCGGGAAAGCGGCGAAGGAAGCAGGATTTACAGAACGCGCTACCGGTTTGATTGATCGTGTGTTCAGCTCCTGGGACAGCGCCGGAGAGTCGATCCGGCGTAACGCTGCGTATGTTCCGGAGAACGCTGGGGCCAGTTGGATTCTTGACCGCCTGCGATCGACTTCGGGAGAACGTCAGATGGCTTTGGGATGGATTCGGTCCGCTGAAGAAGAATCCACTGAGGGCACATTGGATCAAGTCGAAGCGCTCGGGTGGGATCCGGCTTTGCTTCAATCCATTCGACAACAAATCAATGAAGCCATTGAAAGCGCCGGACTGGATGAGCGGGTTCAGTTTGAGCTGGCAGGATGGGACGCATTGGCGCCGGCGTTATTGGGAGCATTGAAATCGGATTTCTGGAAAATCGTTATTCCGGTTTTTGCGCTGACCCTGCCGGCGTTGTGGTTGGCATTTCGAGAATGGAAATCCTGCCTGCTGAGTTTGATTTGCCTGGCCAGATTTCCATTCCTAGTGCAACTCCAGATTTGATTAATAGACACCCATGTCTTATTAATAAAATCGCCAAACAATAAAAATAAGGAGTTGTACTAATGAAAAAGTACTCACGGGTGTCTTACGAAGATAGATGCCAAATTTATGCCCTTTTGAAAAGCAATATCTCAATCCCTGTAATCGCTACACAGCTAGGCTTTCATAAATCAACTGTTTACAGAGAAATTAACAGAAATTCTGAGTTTGCAAATGGTTTTACCTTCAAAAAAATTTACTCCCCATTAACTGCTCAAAAAAGAGCGATAAAGTCTGCAGCAAGACGTAAGAAAAAGAGTTTGATTACAAATAACCTTAGAGATGAAATAAATTTTAAACTTAAAATTGGATGGAGTCCTGAGCTGATCAGTGGAAGACTAAAACTTGAGAGAAAATTCAACATTAGCCATCAAACGATTTATAGATACGTGTATAAAAATCCGGAGCTTCTTAAGCTTCTTCGGTTTGGATCAAAGCGAGGTGTTGGTCGGCATACTCAAAGAAAATTTAATCGACAAAGATTCAAATCCATTCATCAAAGACCCAACAGCGTTAATCAGAGACGTAATTACGGTCATTGGGAGAGAGATGGAATTTATGGTGCAAATAAACAGCAACTTCTAGTTTGTCTTGAGAGAAAGTCTAGACTTATAAAAGTTGGTCTCATTGAAGATAGATCTTCAGAGGAGATAAATAATTTAACATTAAGTCTATTACAAGGACATAAGTTGCTAAGTATGACCAATGATAATGGCAGTGAATTTAGAAAGAAAATGAAAGTTGATATACCTCATTACGTTTGTGATCCATTTAAACCACAACAAAGAGGTTCTGTTGAAAATGTTATAGGAGTAATGAGGAGATATGTAAGTAGAAAAACAGACTTAGTTAAACTTGGTCAAAAGAAAATACAAGAAATAGAGAACTTGATTAACTTTAGACCAAGAAAAATGTTTGGATACAAAAGTTCCTTTGAAGTATACTATAAAAAAAGAGTCGCGCTAGTAATGTGAATCTGGACTGTCACCAAGTTCCATCTGTCACCAAGTTCACGACACTTAATTAGCCTTACACTTCGAAAATTTCATCATTTCTAGGTCTTTCCATAGACTTGAATTAAGAACAATCGCCTCTGTCTCTCCAGTAATACCCCAGTCATCGTAGAGGAAAAGCTCTAACTCTATTTTATTTTTCTTAGTAAAGTACGTAGA
>JAUIHU010000708.1 GCA_030432175.1 Verrucomicrobiia bacterium
ACATTAAGAACATTCATCCCAGATTCGTTTATGGACTGGTCGGCCCGCTGATTTACAATGAGACCATTCAGTACGTGAAAGCCTTTTATGATCGCCCGCTGGCTTTCTCTCAAGGGGTGCGTCCATCCGGTGGTGGTCGGGTCACAGAGATTCTGGTGCGTCCACTATTCTCAATGTTTTTTCCTGAATTGTCTGCGATTATTCAACCGCTCTCCGGAGAGTACGCGGTTCGGCGCAGCGTGCTGGAACAAATCAGATTTCCGATCGGGTACGGAGTGGAAACCTCACATTTGCTGGATGTTTATAATCAATGGGGAATGGACGCCTTTGCTCAGACCGATCTGGATCAGCGCATTCATCGTAACCAGTCAACGGTTGCGTTGGGCAAGATGTCATTTGGTATCCTGCAGAGCTTTATGAACCGGATGGAAACGTTCGGGCAGATGGAGAAACTGCCGGAGATGAGTTCGATTTATAAGCATTTCCAGGCGCAGGATGATCAATACCAGCTGGTGGAGAAAGAAGTCCTGGAAGAAGAGCGACCTCCAATGAACACCATTCCTCAGTATATGGAAAAATTCCATTCTGCGAAGGCGGAGACGAATTGAAATCCAGAACTGGTGAATCCTTTCAGGCGCTCGAACTGACATCATCGGAAATGAAAATAGCCATTGTCCACCATCATTTGCGCCCGGGAGGTGTCACGCGAGTGATCGAATCCGCTGTTCGCGCTTTGAATCAGCAGGGCGTGGATGTCGCTATTTTTTCGGCTGGCCCAGTTGAACGTGTCTATCCTGCGTTGCGCCCTTATTGGCGGGAAGTTCCCGAGTTGGATTATCAGGAAGATGCTGATGGCGCACACCGCCTGGAGAAGGCGCTGCTAAGAGCAGCCAAACAGAAATGGGCAAGTGAACCCGACCTTTGGCATGTCCACAACCATAGCCTTGGAAAAAATCCTGCCTGGACTCAACTGGTTGCCAAGTGGGCGATGGCACGCCGGCGCTTCCTTTTGCAGATCCATGACTTTGCTGAGGATGGACGACCTGAGTTGTATCGGAGATTGAATCAGTCCCCTGCATCGGTTGATTCAGAATCAGCCGGCAGCCTGACGGCCAAACTCTACCCCAACTCATCGCGTGTTCACTACGCTTGTCTGAATCGACGAGATTGGCGGATCCTGACCCAGAACTCGCTGGATCCCGATCGCGTTCATTTGCTGCCGAATCCGATTCAATCGTTCAGCCCCACAGGCCCTGTCAGGGAATTTTCCAGAGAACTGGATATTGAAGCTGACGAAGTTTGGCTTTATCCGACGCGGTCCATTCGAAGAAAGAATGTCGGTGAGGCGCTTTACTGGGCATCCCGAATGGTAAAAGGCCAGGCAGTAGCTCTCACATTACCACCGAACAATCCGGAATCTATGCCGGTTTACCGGAAGTGGGTGGAGTTTGCCAAACGTCTCAAATTACCAGTAGTTTTTGAAACCGGTTTGAAATCGGAACTGAGTTTTGAAGATTGGTGTCTGGGATGCCAGCGGTTTATTACTACAAGTGTCGCGGAAGGTTTTGGGATGGCATTTCTGGAATCCTGGACCTGGGGTAAACCGGTCTTTGGACGTGACTTGCCTGAGATTACCGAAGATTTCAAACGGGACGGAATGGCCTTGAAGGATCTTTATGAAACCTTGCCGGTGAGTCTTGAGGGAATGGATTTATCTGCAATTCGCAGCGAGTGGATGAAGGATTATCAGCGTGCGATGGAATCCTACGGCCAGTGGAATCCAGACCATCAACAGGCGGCTGAGAAATTCCTTGAGCGCTGGTTGAATCAAGAACAAATCGATTTTGGTCAGCTCAAGGAAAAGTACCAACGCCAAATTCTGGATCGTGATTTATCAAATGGGATAAATCACAAAGGCGCTCATCTGTCTATTCAACGTTTGCGCAAACAAAAAGATAAAGAAAAGCAACTGATCCGAAGTAACCAGCAGGTCCTGAAAGAAAAGTATTCTGAAAGTAGTTATGGAAAATCGTTACGCGAGATTTATGAAAACATTCTGAATGAGGATGACTCTGAAACTGAAAAAGATTTTTTCCCATCCCAACCCGTACTGGAAGCGTTCCTGGGACCAGAACGCTTCCAGTGGCTGAGAACCTGAATGTATGACTAATTAAAACCCAAAGTAACCTCTGTAAATTTCAAGTAGCCCTCTTTAACTTCGCGCCTTAGCGTCTTAGCGTGCCCCAAACGAGATCATTCCTTCTGCGATTCCAGAAAACTCAACAAGCTGGCGAAGTCCTTCACGGACAATCCATTCACCAGACCTTCCGGCATCATGGAGATTTCCAATTCACCCCTGGACTCGATATCCGATTTCTTCAGTTCGTAAACCTGCCCGGCAATGTCTCGCAGTTCCAGTTCTTCAGCTGTTTCCCTCGACACAAAACCAATGAGGGTCTGGTCGGATTTCAGATTAACCTGTGTGGTAGAAAATCCCTGTGAAATGGAGGCGTTGGGTTTCAGAATCGATTCAGCGATCTGGTCCCGTTT
>JAUIHU010000709.1 GCA_030432175.1 Verrucomicrobiia bacterium
CGTCCATCGTCGGTGATAGCGAGCACACCAGCTTTGGCGAGCGATCCGATCGGCGCCAGTTCTTCCCCGGCAATGCCTTTCGTAATTGCGCCAGTCAGATGCACGTTGACCTTGGCGTCGCGTTCGATTTTGTCCTGGATCAGCGCCACGATACTGGGATTGTCAATTGCAGGGGAAGTATTCGGCATACAAATCACAGTAGTGAAACCGCCCACCGCAGCGGAGGCTGATCCGGTGGCAATAGACTCCTTGCCAGTCTGGCCCGGATCTCTGAAATGGACATGAATATCAATTAGTCCGGGACAGATAACCTGACCTGAGAGATCCAGAAACTGGGATTCTGGCAAACCTGACTCGTGAGCGATCTCCTGGACGCTACCTCCCAAAGACACGATTTTTCCCTCATGAATCAAGACATCAGTCACGCGGTCCAGGCCTTGGGAGGGATCCACAACTCTCGCGCCGAGCAAAGCCCATGAACGCGCCCAGGGATCTGTCTGTTCAGGCTCTGTCACCGTCAGGTTCATGCGCCGAGAGGAATCTGAATTCGAATCTTTGTTGGAAAGGGAATCATCGGTTTTGTTTGTGTGAAGCTCATTATTCGGTTGACCTGAGGTGTCGCTCATAAAAAAATTCAGAAAATATTTTAGGGCTCAAAGCCTTGGAATCACGGGTAAAAACGTCATCGTGAAGCCATATTTTTGTCACCATATTCAAACAGACGTTGACAAGGCAAGCGTCGATAAGCTAAACAACCTCCCGTCGAACGCGAAACGGCTTCATCAAGCCGGAAGTAGCGACGACCCCACCGCAACGCGGGTGTAGCTTAATGGTAAAGCTCCAGCCTTCCAAGCTGGCTATGAGGGTTCGATTCCCTTCACCCGCTCTCTTTTTTATTTCTCAGGCTAAATCTGTTAAAGGCGATCTGGTTCCGGCAACCTATCTATTTTTCTCTGAGATTCAGCCAGTAACGGGTACTTTTAAGTTTTCCAGTCTTGTAGAGAGCTCCAAGCTTAATTAAGTCCCGCAAGTCGCGAGTTGCTGTTGCGGTTGAGGTTTGGGTGATAGAAACGTAGTTTTCTGAACTCAGCCCACCTTTAAAGCCATCCGGCCCTTCGCGGAACATTCGAGCGATGACTTTCTCCTGACGCAGATTAAGGTGGCCACGAAGGCGGTCAAACAGTTTTGCCTTGTGAATTAAGAACTGAATATGCGTTTGGGTGGCCTTCTGTGCTTCCAGTATGACTCCACCGAAGTAAAGCAGCCAAGTGGTAATTTGATTATGCTTATTGGCGGCTTCCAGGGCCGCATAGTATGCTTTCCGCCCTTTTTCGATCTGTGTTGAAAGCGCCGTAAGCGAGGGTTGTCCTATGTTTTGAGCAAGCGCTTTCTCCGCAACAGCTCGCCCAATCCGTCCATTTCCATCCTCAAATGGGTGGACGCAGACAAAATACAGATGAGCCACGCCGCAGCGAGTCAGGGCGGGAAGCGATATGGATCCATTAAACCAATCCAAGAAAGCATCCATTTGTGACTGCATTTCATGAAAGGGTGGCGCTTCAAAATGTATTTTGGGATCATAAATCGCTCCGGAAACAACCTGCATCTTTTCTGCATGCTTTCTATAGCAACCCACATCTTGCAGATCGTTGCGTCCGTTGGTCAGCATACGATGCCAGGCAAATAGCGTTTCATGGCTCAGCGGCTGATCAAATGTCCGGTAGAGATCCACCATCATTTCGGCAATCCCCTGCTCAGCAGGCGGAATTTTCCGCCCATCCGTTTTCAGTCCAAACTGGCGTAGTATCGATGATTGAACACTATTACGATTGAGAATCTCTCCTTCAATCTCAGAAGTTTTCAATGCCTCAGCGCTGATCAGGTCCACTGTCAGCGCTGCCTTTTCTTCCTTTTTCAAATGGCTGAAAGCGCCAATTTGAATGCCGGATCCTCGAAGAAAATCAGCCTCCAACGGCGCCACAAGCTCTGCATTGTAAGTGAATCGAGGCCAGTCAGATTGCTGCCAGTTCCATTTCATGATCGATAAAATACACATTTATCGATCAAATATCACCTGATTCCTGATCGATAGGATATTTTTTTGATCAGGTAGCTTTCTGCGGAATGATAGGTATCAGCTCCTGAAGTCGATAATGTGAATCTCCCCTAGGGGGTGTCTGTAATTCTTTGACACCCAAAATAAACGCTCCTGTGAGGCTCCACGAAAACGTAGAGGAGAATGCGTTCTTAGAAGAACTTAGCTCCAGCTGCGTTACTCTCAGTGATTTTAAGGATAGGATTTGCCCATTGAAGGACGGAGAATGAGCCTTGTTCCCCGAAGATAACGGAGCAGGAGCTCCGTTCCCCCCCCAGGCAGAGTGGGAACCACATCTCAGACACCCAGAAAGCTATCAGGATCAACCTATCCAATATTGCTCTCATCACCAATCGAAGGGGCTCCCAAAATCCTGAAGTGATTGACTAAGGAGAAATGGGATTAAGTTTGGGTGTCAGAAAAATTCAGACGCAGCTCCAACCAAGAACACT
>JAUIHU010000035.1 GCA_030432175.1 Verrucomicrobiia bacterium
CATGACGTTTTTCAGTTCTCTGACATTTCCCGGGAAGGGATGGTTTTGCAATCGATGGAAGGCTTCTTCAGAAACAGGGATCCCTCGACGATAGCCTATTTCAGATGAAAAATATTCCGCAAAATGAGCTGCCAGCAAAGGAATATCATCCACTCGTTCCCGAAGTGGTGGAATTTCAATCACAAACCTGGCCAGCCGATAATAGAGATCTTCTCGAAATGAACCCTCTCGGATCCGATGGTTGAAATCTATATTTGTAGCGGCAATGATACGCACATCTGAAGATTTCTCTTTTGTCGCTCCCAATGGTGTGAACGCTCCTGTTTCTAGAACGCGAAGCAGTTTTGCCTGCAATTCAACCGGCATCTCACCGACTTCATCCAGGAACAATGTTCCTTGATCGGCCTGATCGAATAGTCCGGGTCGGTCCGAGGTGGCCCCGGTGAAGGATCCTTTGAGGTGTCCGAACAATGTCGACTCCACTAGTTCTTTCGGAATCGCGGAACAGTTCATTGCGATAAATGGTCCTTTCGCACGAAGCCCTCCGTGGTGAATCGCGCGTGCAATCATTTCTTTACCCACACCGCTCTCACCGGTAACCAAAGCGCTCGTTTTGTCAGCTTTCTGAAGCAACTGTACTTGTTTCAAAATGTTTTCAAATTGAGCGCTTTGTCCAATGATTCCTGCGTATCCCCAGCGGTCTTCGTCCTGTTCTACCATAATATCCACACGCCGTTTCATCTCAGCCGTGAGGCGCTCCGCGGATTGGCGAGCATGGATTGCTTTTTCAAGTTCCTCGTTCCGTTCTTGAAGCGCGTTTGTTAAACGCGAAACGCGGAGGTGCGTGGCGACTCGGGCGTGAACTTCGGCTTCGGAAAATGGCTTGGTCAGATAATCAATACCACCTGCTTCAAAGCCTGCCACAATGTCTTCTGTATCATTCAGCGCGGTAATAAAAAGAACAGGTAAGTTAGCCAATCCCGGCATTTGATGGATCCGTCTGCAGGTTTCATAACCATCCATATCCGGCATCATGACATCCATCAAAACCAGTTCCGGCGCTCCTGAGGCAACCAGCTTCAATGCTGTTTCTCCGTCTGGAGCTGCCTGGATTCGATACCCCTGACTTTCAAGCGCTTCACTTAAAATTCTCAGGTTGGCTGGCACATCGTCCACGATCAGAATCCGCGCGCCTTCAGTATGAATGTTTGTGTCATTCATCGGTGGCGCCTTTCAAAATGGTCAGTATCTGTTTCATGTCAAAATCTGCTGCCAGTTCGCTGAGTCTTTCTGCAAATGCCAACGCTTCCGGATGATTTCTTTTGACCTCTTCCAGCAATTCCTTGAATTCCGTAGTTTCATATCCTTCTGCTGCCGCTCGCAATCGCTGCATCAAATCTTCCGGTAAATCGGGCGTTTGCTGTTCCTCATCCCATACCGGGACTGGTTCTGATTTTTGCTCAACAAATGGTATATCCAAAAGAGTCTGCAAAACTTGAATGAGGTCTTCGATGAGAAAAGGCTTGGAGATGAATGCATCAAATCCTGCCTCTCGATAAGATTTTTCCTCATGCGTTAAAGTGGACGCAGAGATGGCAACGGTTTTTGTTTGTTGATTGATTCCTCCATGAGAGCGAATGGATTGGATGACCTGGAACCCATCCATGCCCGGCATGCGAATGTCCAGCAGGATGACATCAAATTTTTGCTTATCAAGGAGGTTTAAACCGACGGCCCCGGACGCTGCAGTCGAGATTTTTGCTCCACTTGATTCTAAAATCTGACCCAGAACTTCCAGATTCTCTTCGACGTCATCAATAATCAGAGCCGAGAAGGGTTGTTTGCTGAAGACATTTTTTGGAGTGGAGTCTTCTTTCTTCCTGAAGAATGTGGTGACAGATCCCGAACTTCTGAGTGGAATAGTAAATTCAAAACGCGATCCAACTCCGATTTGAGAGTCAAACTGCAAAGTTCCACCCATCAATTCCACGTGCCTTTTGACAATGGATAATCCCAGTCCAGTGCCTCCAACTACAGATGAATTCGAGCCTTGTTGGAATGGGTTCAAGATCACGGCCTGGTCTTCTTCAGAAATCCCGCAACCTGTGTCTTCGACGACAAACTGAAATCTGGGTGCATCGGATTCCTCCGAGGTGTTCAGGCGTTCAATCAACAACCTGACAAATCCGTTACGTGTAAACTTGATCGCGTTGGAAATGAGGTTGATCAAAGCCTGACGCAATTTTGATTCGTCTCCGGATAAAGGTATCGGTGTATTGTCCTCGGATAATTCATTCAACCAGTTGACCTGCCAGTCCAATCCTTTGCTCTGGCATCGAGGACGAAACATCATGGAAAGATTCTCAATCGTGGACCGTAATTCAAAGTCGACAGTCTCCAGCTTTATCTGATCTGCTTCAATTTTGGATAGGTCCAGAATATCATTGATCAACTTTAATAGATGACGTCCGCTGTCGGACATGGTTTGAACGGCGCCCAGTTGTTTTTTCGTGAGGTCAGGATCTCGCAGAAGTATCTGAGCATAGCCAAGAATCGCGTTCATGGGTGTGCGGATCTCGTGGCTCATGTTGGCCAGGAATACAGTTTTAGCGCGATTAGCTTTTTCTGCGGCTTCTTTAGCCAGGCTGAGGCGCTCGTTTTGCAGTTGTTGTTCCTGAAGCATTTCTTCTTTCAACAAGTGTGTCTGGCGTTCCAGTCGGATCGAGTTCCTGCGGTTGACGTAGTAACGCCATCCATAGGTCAAAGCAGAGCCGGTGGTCATCAGAAAGATCCCGATCAATGGTCCAATGAACCAGGCGTTTCGGTACCAGGGGAGAGAAACATTGAATGAAAGAGGAATGGCGACCGAGTAATTCAGATCGCGGTCAATAGATTGAGCTTCAATGACATACTCTCCTGGCTGGGCAGGTATCCATTCAAAAGTATCAGAAAAACCAGGTTCGGTCCACCTACCCGATTCGCCGGGTGGATGAATTCTGATTCGATACTGCCGTTTTTCAGGAATGGTGTTGAAGTCAATGCTGCCAAGCGTCAGAGAGACACGGGTGTCAGCGATGATTTCAGGCATCGTTTCGGAGCGAACTTCTCCCCGGTCGGTTCGTATGGATTCCAGAAAAACTTTTGGTTTGTTGCTGGAAGGAATGTAGGTCGTCAAACCATTCGCCGTATTAAATCTTAAAATGCCAAGCTCATCTTCCTCGATACTGAAGACTCGGTTGTCCGCCAGTCCGTCATCTTCACCCAGTTGAGTCCAGGTTTCTCCATCAAAACCGAACACGCCCGATCCCCAGGAAGCAACCCAGATGGAACCATCCGCTGCGCAGATGACATCTTCCAATCGATCTCGCGAAAATCGCTGATTGCCAGGAATGTTCAGTATGTTTTCTCCGTCATAAACGGCGATTCCTTTAATAGTAGCAAACCAGTAGCGTCCATTTAGATCTTTGGCAATTCCGTGCACGCGGTTAAATGGAAGCCCATCCTCAACGGTTAGATTGATGACAGAATTGGTACTGATTTTTAGTACGCCAGTATTCGAGGTGGTGATCCAAAGTGAGCCGTCTTCTTCGAGCAATATTTTATCTATTCTACTGAGTGTTTTCCCCGATTCATTTAAATAGTGTTGAAGCGATTGAAGGATGGGATGATTCGAGAAAACTTCACCGGCTGAATTGAGATAGGTCAGGCCGGCTTCTGTGCCGACCCAGGCATTGCCGGAACCAACGCTTTGGATGGAATGGATGCGTCCGCTCGGCAGGCCGTTCTTGCGAGTGAATGTTTTAAAATCCCCATCTATGAAATAGGCCATCCCGGCAGCGGATGTGTACAAACCTCCGGATCCAATCCACATGCCTTGGGTCTGATCCGGCTCAATCGCACTAATTCTACGAATACTTAATCCCGGTTCAGATTGGTAATTTCTGACAGCCCCGAAATGCGAGATTGTATCTGTCGGGCGTTCGACCCTGGCTTGAACAGCTGGAGCGACCACTGTGAGTCCGGCATCAGTTCCAATCCACAAACGACCATTGTTTTCCAAGTGGGATGAGGTGATGACTTCACTTTGCAAACCGTGTTTGTGGTTGATGGTCGAGAGCGCTTCCTGATAGCGATAAATTCCATCAAAGCCGGTAGCGGTCCAAACATTCTCAGACCGATCCACCAACACTGCGGTGTATCCTACCGTCAGAGCGCGAGCAATGTGATCTTTCATAGGCGACAGGATTTCATTCTCAAAGCGATACAGCGCTTTACCGGCCGCTATCCAGATCACTCCTGATTTGTCCGAACTGATGTCGTTGACGTTGAGTTGGGTGATATTCCCTGGAAATGCGATGTTGATGAACGGATCCAATGACCATCGGCTGAGACCTTTCTCAGATCCAATCCAGATTTCTTGCTCGGCCGTGATATGAATGGCTTTGATCCGTCGACCGATGCTGTTGTCAGAAACCTCGGGAATCGTTATTTCATCTTGCTCCAACACTGCAACCCCGTTTTCTGTTCCAATCCAAACCCGCTTCTGTTCATCTCTCGCCAAAGATAAAACCGTAGGATGAGGTAAACCATTTTCTGATTTATAGATCGTGAAACTCTTAAGCGTTGAATTTAGAACGATCAGTCCAATATCACATCCTATCCAGATATGATCCCCCTCCGCTATCAGTGTACGGATGGGTGTGGCGTCTAATTCGTCGCTCAATGAGTAGCGTTGTAAGCAATCATCTCCCAACCGATACAAGCCCTCCATCGTCCCGAACCACAGCATCCCATCTTGAGTTTCAGCAATGCTGGTGATGGATTCTCTGGAAGGGTTGGAATCGAATGAGAGCGTAGTGAAATTCTTTCCGTCAAATCTGGAAACCCCATTACCCACAATCCCTGAACCGCCAGAACCAATCCAAATAAAGCCCTGGCTGTCCTGGAATAAGGTTTGATTTGCCATGCTGGCCAAACCAGTGTTGCCACTGTATCGAGTCCAGCGTCCAAGCCAGTATTCTCTTTCAACAAAATCGACCCCGAAAGCCGCTTGACCCGGATAAACGACAACCGGATCAGACTTGGCCTCCAATGTTTCGTTTTCCTCAGAAGCATCCAGACATACCAAGTATTCTCCAGGTGGAACCTTTTCAAATCGGTAGGCGCCTTCATGGTCAGTGTGAGCGCTTTGCAAAGCTTTCCTGGTCTGTATTGCTGCATCAGAATTATTTCTTAATAATAATAAATTTGTATCGATCAGGGGTTCCAGATTTCGATCCAGAGCTTTCCCGGAGATCGATCCGGGTAGGTATAAATCAAGGACCTGAGGCAGTAACAGTGGATCCCATTCATCAAGGGTGAGATCATACCTGTAATCAGGAACAGGGCTTTGCAGAGATAAACGAATGGGTGGTGTGAGATTCGAATCCAGGAGCAACCGGAAACGTCCCTGATTATTGGCCTTGGACTCAAAGCTTTTTCCGTCTGCATCCATTGCGTGAATCTCCGTCCAGGATGCAGGACGGTTGTCAGGGTAAAGCGCTGTGGCTGAATAAAGCCGGGAATCAGGCGGCTGGACTCTCATGGAGAGATCCCATGCCTGGTTGCGATTTCGGGTTTGAACCACACACAAGTTGAGTCCGGGTTGAAGATGAGCAGTAAATTGAAACTCGTCCGGAATCAGTTCATAAGGACTCACTGCCTCACAAACCAATTCTCCATTGATCCACACCCTGGCTTCATCATTGGCTCCCAGGAGGAAAGATTGGGAAATAGAGGTTTCAGATTCAATAGCGCAAACCATGTAGGCAAGTTGATTGACACGCTTGCTGAAGAGATCCATGAATTGAATCACCTTACCGACTTCAACAACGTTCCAACTCAATTCTGCAATGACGGGTAAATCTTGGGCTGGATCTAGATTCAGTAGCGCTGCAGGCGGCGAGTCCGTCGCAGGCTCATCCATTTTGGAGAGGCATGGGAATGGTCCTGCGACGGCCCAGTGTTTGATGAAGGAATCCTTTCCATCCAATGCAATGACTGGCGCCACGGTCATTGGATCCGTGGAGGATTCGACACCTGAAACTGATGAGGCAGTCAGCAGGAGAACAAGTAGCGCCAGTAAACGTTGCATTGGTTCGGTCAGGACCTGTCAGTTGGGGTTTATTGAAACGGTTTTCAGATTTAAAAAATCGTCCGCCGCTTGTCATGACAATTGCAAGAGTTGTACCACAGCGTGAATGCTGAAGGAAATCGCTGTAACAGGGATTGTTGTGTTTGCGCACAGGCTCCGCATAGGCAGCCAACCCTCCGCATAGAGCGCTTAGAGACTCTTCATAACTCCGGGAGCATTCCGCATAGATTCCTCGAAGCCAACCGTCATGCTATCCGCATACACTCTTCATGGATACTCTGCCAAGTTGACCCAAAAGATTTTCTAAAAATGTTTCAACTGAAAACAGTCTGATTTTATGCGCCCATCAATGGTTTTTACACAATTGGAGAATTTCAAATTCATCCGTTGGCGCCCGGATTGCAATAGAGGTTTGCAACGTTAACCCATTCCGCATGGAACAAATAGAGAATCACCGGAATGGCTAAAGAACAATTTGGTAAAGCAACAAAACAAACGATTCGACATAATGAAAATGAACAAAAACATTCACCTGCCACAAACAAAGCGCTCATGGATTACAACAGCATGCATCACCGCAGGGACCGCCTTTAGTATTCAGTTGGCTTCCGCACAACCCGCCCACTTGATGAACGGCATCGGTCTGGTGGAACAGATCGTCGAAGCTCAACAAAATGGAATATTCGTCGACGACGAAGGTGTGGAAATCAATCGGTACGGTGGCAGTTGGAACAGTCAGAATGATCCGTCATTCATCCGCTTTGCCGATCCAACTCAAGGGATTCTTCCTGGAAACAACACAACCTGTGCGCCATTTATCACCCATCTCTTGAAGGAGACCTATAACTGGAGTTGGTACAATTATCCATTTTTCGATCCGATCCAAAATCAAATCGTCCAAAGCTCCAGTCCCAGATCTTATCGGTATGTCGCTTTGATCGAGCAGGAGATTGGTTTTGAACAGCAGATACATACACTGGATCTTGTTCAGCCGGGTGACATCATGGCCATTCATTACCTGGGAGGATCCGGTGGGCACACCACTATGGTGGTGGATGTCAACTGGCAAAGTATCAAAGCTTATCCATCCGAGCATGCCAATGCGCTGCCTGAGTTAGATGGAACATATTATGTAGAGATCACCGTGGTTGATAGTTCCAGTGGAACACATACCAACGATTCAAGAATTGTTGAGTTTAACAATGAAAAGATCGAAACCAGCGGATTGGGAATAGGCGTCATGGGGATCTTGATGGATGGAAACGCCAACGTTCTGGGGTACACATGGAGTCTTCCGAACTCAGACTATCAAACCAAAACCGGTGGATGGTTGAACGGACTGCATAATCGACTGCACCTGCAGGCCGACAGGAAATTGGTATTTGGGCGCTTGCCTGAAATTTACTAACAAAAAAGATCCCGAGATACGAAATCCCAGCCAATAAACGGAATCAATCAACGCCCTTTGCATGGCTTCTTAATCCAAGCTAGGGCGCAGTTTAAGAGTTAAGTATTCCTTCGTAGAACTTCGGCATTGAAACACTTTAATCATCCAGGGTTTCGTCAAATTGAACACTGAGAACTCTGAAATACTCTGATTCAGATTCATTGCGGAAATTGGTTTGGCTTTCCAGTCCAGTTCCGAGGATGACTACATCCGTGTTTTCCCATTCTGCATCAGGATTGGCATCTTTTCTTTGCAGGAAATGGGTGAAACCAGGAATGGTATTAAAGCTTATGTTGAAGTCGAATAAACCTACAGTATTGACCTTTAACACAACATCGGTTTTCTGATTGATGATTCTCGCATTCGAATCTGTGACAACTACCGCATTGTCGCTCTGAATCCATAAATCAAGAATCTCGGGAGAGTTTGTGGTTATCTGTAAAGGAATCTGTGAATCGATTTCACCAGGGGAGATCTCTATTTGCCCGCTCAACAAAGGAATTGCCTGTGGCCCACTCATTGGATTGAACACATAATAATCAACTATAACCCTGCTTGTCGACGGAGTATTCAGAGTGACTGGGACATTCACCGATACAGGATCTGAATCGAACAAAACAGTTGTCACGTCATGAATCGATAATTCAGGAAAATCATCGTTAATAACATTGACCTTGATGTCATTGTGCAGGTTCAGGATTTCTTCATTTAAAATATCCATAAAGAACAATTCATCATTTTCCACTATTTCATCAGGTCTTATGACACTCTGAATAACAGATTCAGTTGCTCCCTGGGCAAAATGAAAAGAGCCGGTTGCCTGTTCCAAGTCATTCGCTTGACCGGTTAGAGGAACTAATCTGAAATCCAAATCAAACGCCTCTGGCGCTGGATTTGCAATCCTGGCCGTCCAATACAATCTATTTTCGCCAGTCCCTTCAATAGTTGAAAAACTCTTCAATAAAAGTTCTGTTTCGTTATACACATTAATCCCAAAGGTCGCCGTGTTATTGGAAACATTTGCGTCATTCGGAACTCCGAGGATTTCTACACTGAACTCTGAAAAACCAGGCTCTACAGGCCTTACATTCAAAAATACTCTGGTATTCGTGTTGGACGTATTATGGTCTATTTCCAGCTGTGCCAGGCGGACTCACCGTTTCTGTTGAATTCCACATTGCCTCCTGATTTAATGCGCAAAACAACATCCTTTTTGATCCATTCAGAAAAGTTATCAATCTCAATTCTTAAATATGTCAATTCTTCACCCTGATAAATTTGTGAAGGGCCAGTGATTTTAACTCCCACATCCATTGGACCAGGATTCAGATCCGGTATATGAAACAGACTTAGAATCGATGAGGATCTTGTTCCGAATAACAATGTTGACCTGTCAATTTGCGTACAAAATATATTTCTGAAAATATCGATTTCTGGATTTGGTATATAACTCCAGATTTCATCTTGTGTTTCCAGGTCATAACAAGTGAGCTGACGAGAACCAAAAGAGAAAACTCGGTTTTCATCAGGTAAACCAAAAACAGTCAAGGCGCTGACGGTCTTTAGAAAACTGTCCGATTCCAAATCGTAAATTCGTCCAATATGCCAGATGAGTTTTTCTCCCACTCTAGTGACAGGGTAACTGGTTCGATCTGCTAAATGATCCATATTACTTAGTTCAACCACACCCGATTCAGTAATTCCGAATTTTCTGAATAATTCAGTGGACATGAGGTACCATTCATCATTATTTCCTTCTATGATCTCAATGTTCCAGAAAGTAATAGGGTCAAAAGAAATTTCGCTTTCAAGGTAATCATTCCCGTTATAAAATAACACAGTTGGATTTTCATGTACATCTGACGTAATGATGACAACCAGTTTTTGAACATCTTCATTAGTGTGTTGAAAGCCAAGTACTGAAAGGTTTTCCTCGAATGGAGCTATTTGATCAAGAACGACGCCAGTTTCCAGATCTACAAGTAAAAGTGATTCGTTATCCGATTTGACCCAAAGTTTTCCGTCATCAGAGATATTCCCCGCGCTGACAATTGTGGATTCGATTTCAAAGGATCGTTCCAATTCAAAGTCGGAATTGTTCAGAACATAAAACCTGCCTTTACCCCACAGAGATACAAGGACCAATTTGTCAGAAGAGCGCCAGACTTTCACCTCAGCAGTTCGAGGTATGTTGATTTCTTTCAATCGTGGTCTTGCTGTCTCAGCGATATCATTAACATAAACCTCTGATTCTATGACACGAATTCCCGGATCAGCAATTTCAATGTCAAAATAAACCAGCGGTTCTATTTTGTACAAACCGCCATCGAAGAAAGCGCCGGTAATTTGTTTTTCGAACACTTCATTAGCAGGTAACTGACTGATTGTTTGAATTAAATCATCGCCGTTCTCCAGGTTGAAATAATTTTCAAGAGGCGTTAAGTCTACAGTTAAATCTAGTAACTGATCTTCTGAATTGTTTTTGATTCTCAAGTAAAGTTCTGATGATTCAGCTGCTCTCAATTCGAACGAATCTCCTTCATATCCCATCTCGACCACGACATCAACAGAGCGATTCCTTGTCTGAGTTTCGGAGTTATAAACATTGTTTTCAGGATCTATATCGATGAACCCAGAATCAATACTTGCATGAAACGCTGCGGTTTCCGCGTTTGCTTTGAGTTTTAAACGCATCCGGCGTTCTGAGTTAGACGAAAGATCTGTCCAACTTAGTGGGATCCAATCCGCCTTATAGTCAGCAGGGTTTCCGTCGATCAATAATAATTCGGCTCCTTCGATACTGATTTCACTGATGGCGTAAGGTACATCAACATCCGAGTTGTTGTTAATTATAACTTCAACTTCGAATTGGTCACCTCTTACCAAATCATCAGCATAGGTCAAGTGAATCCCAAGATCGACTTCTGACTGGTCACTTTGGAAAATGCTTTTGGTGAAAATCAGCTGACCCTGCTCGGTCTGCAGCGCCAGCTTGTCAGTATCGTATGCAGCTACTCTTTGAATGGAATCTCCAAAGGCTAAGGGTATGGGCTGAGTCCCGATTAGTTCAAGTGAGTCCTCATCAAGCGCCACCAATTCAGATCCATTTCCGCCCAAAAGCGCCCCGTTGTGGTTGTAGGGTTGAAATCCCAGCGGAATCTGATACATCTCTAAATCATATTGAATCAAGTCATTCGGATAGTAAACACTCGGATAAATGTAGACTCGTTCATCGTCATAAGTGAAATCATATCTGAAGTAAAAGGCCTCTCTTTGATTCAACACTTCCAATCCGTCGGCAACCACTTGAAGCTCCGTAAGTTGCCGGTCAACTTCCATGAAGATTACCTTGTCCGGGACATAAGCGAAATTCACTTCTTCTTCGTATTGTTCAATAGTGTACGTTTTTTCACGTCGAACTCCGTTGTCCAATATAAATAATTCCTGTTGGGTTCCGACAACAAGGCTATTGTTGAATTCTTTCAACACTACAAACGCAAATGCTTCATTTTCAATTAAAACATTTTGTATGCCACTTTCAATATTCACTTCTGTTAGCTGTCCTAGCTTATCAAGAACAATAACGAAATTACCGTCCCCGGATATTTCAAATTTAACAGGTTCATTATTCAGGTTGAACGTCTTCTCGACAAGAAAGGTGTCAGGCTGAATCACTTGTATGCTGTTATTGAATGCCCCCTTGGATATAGACAAAGCAACCATGATGTTGCTTGTAACTTCATTCTTTTTCAAATCAATGCATCCGATGAGTTTACCTGTTGCATACGGCGTTTCCAATGGAACTACACGAAAAGAGCCAGTAATGGAATTATTTAAATCACCGGCTTGTCCGTTCTGACTAGCAATGCTAATTGTGTAATCATTTACCCCAATCGAATTAATTTCTAGTGGAATGGAAACAATTTCTTCCTCGTCTTTAGTTATATTTTCAATCCGGATGGTTCGATTCCATTCAGTGTGATCTGCAAAATCAAAATAGATTTGAACATCTTCGGCGCTGCGTTCACCTTGATTCCTGATGAGAACTTCCAGGTTATAAACTTGCTTTTTTGGACCAAAAGTAAACTGCGAATCGCTGATCACTTCCATGGAAAGGTCCGGCTTGGCAATAATGTGATCCAATGGCAACTCCATCATTGATATTTCATACTGTCCATGATCAAACAGGATCAGTCCGTTATCTGCATATTTTCTGTAAGCGGGCTGATTATAATAACTGTTAATTAACTTAAGTGATTCTTTAACACTCTGATCTTCGATATTTACCAAACTCAGGTTTCCATCAAAATCCATCACCAATGGCATTCCAATACTTTCATAAAACAACACACCACTTCTGGAAGAACTAAATGGCATATCGATTGGTTGAAAATCATTGGCAGCTAATACCTCTCCTGTTTTACGGTAGATCAGTCCATCATGAAGAACAATTGAATTTATAAATGGATAGGCCTCTGTTTGGCGCAAGTCCTTTGATAAATTTTCAACAATCTGATTATTAAAAATTGAAAAACTTTTTATGTATCTATCACTGTGAAGGATAAATTCATCTACAAAACTTCCTGGCGCTAAACTGTTCCACGGTTGTGTGATCCCTTCATTGAATTCGTGTATTATGCCCTCACTCAGCGAATACAATAGCAAGTGGGTATTTGCATTATGATTTGTGCTAATCCCAAAAACGAATCGGTCATCATTCAGTTGTATAATTCCGTCAATTCTTTGATTATGATTTAAAGCCAGGTTGAGTTCGGATTGAATGAAGTAATCTTTGAGATCGATTTGAACTAAATTCACCTGGTCTGCTGTATCTGCTCCGAGGCCAACCCAGAGACTGGCTCCATCTGAGGACAATTCGCAATGCGTAATGGTCTTGTTCCCCAGGTCGATAATTCTTTCCACTAATTGTGTTTGTGGGTTTAATTCAACCAGCCTGCTCGAACTCTCCAAGGATTGAGGTGGGGCTGCGATGATAATTTTTTCGGTAATTGGACACCACACCGCTTCAGTCGCCTTAAGTGGAAATCTAAAACCCTCAATCATATCAAATTTAGCGCTGACTTCGCTGATGTCCCCGAGTTGAATCTGGAATTGACAACCTTTCCCAAACGAATCCAGCCTGACCGCCTTTTCACAAATTCCATTCTCGAAATATAAATCAGAGTCATTTCCCACGATTTGCGGATTTCCTTCTTCAGATCTTAAAATGAGTTTTCCAGATGCAAAATTCTGTTGAATCTGCTGGTCGTTTTCATCAAACAATACTGCTCTTATGTTAATCAGATCACTTGTCACCAGAACATCCTCAAAAGATGTTGCACTCCTTGCAGTTAAACGTACGTCAATATGATTCAATACAGGCGGGGGAGTCTGAATTTGAATCTCATTAATGATGGGGGGCTTTCCTCGAACTGTTACAGTTACATGTTCTTTTTTTACAGGGCCTTTGTATCCTGGATTTAATTCCACATCGAAAAATATCTGCCTGACGGGCTCTTCAAGTGTGATTTGAGTTGGGACATTGATCCATTCACTTGTGGAACTGAAATTGATTTCAATTGGACCTTTATCAAACCCAGAAAACTCTAACTCACCTGTCACTGATCCTCCACTCGTAACCAAAGGAGGTATATAAACATTTGCTTCAAAATCATCATTATTAATAAATCGCAAAGTATGAGAAGCTTCCGGCCAATTCTTAATTTCAGCGCTCACCCTGGATTCGGAAAACCTTTCTTCTCCTTCGAAATCCTCATTGATCCAAATTGGAAAGGTTGCCCGGGCAGCGCCTTTCTTGATCACGATTTCACTCGGTACCCTGACTGGAGGTTCAGAAATCAAGCGCACCAGAACGTCATGAATTGCCGGCTTCTCAATTTCTACAGCGCCATCTTTACTCAGTCTCCCTGCTCCTTCGTGAAATAGACCAGCAGGAGTCCAAATCTCCAGTCTGCCACGTTCATTATCTTCCTGCCTGACTTGTATCGAGCCGGATCCATAATTCTCTGCTGACGCAACGATGGTTGTGATTGACTCGCCATCAGCGATCAAGTCGTCCACACTCCTGACATCAAGAAGTCCAAAACTGCTTCCAGATGAAATAATGAGCTGATTCGGGCAGACAATTTCACCAATTGAGTCCGTTGTTATTTCGACTATTACATCGTTCGCCACCGGTTCTGGCGTCTCC
>JAUIHU010000710.1 GCA_030432175.1 Verrucomicrobiia bacterium
GGTCCATCACATCTGGAAATCCTAGTTGCCCCCAATCATTGTCCCCCCATAGCCAAATCGTTCCGTTTTCCTGAATTGCTGTGGAATGGAGTGTTCCAGCGCTAATGGCCCTCCATTTAGCAGTACCATCCACCAATCTTGGGATAGAGCGATCTTGCAAGGTTCCATCTCCAACTTGCCCGTCAGAATTAAATCCCCAGGCATATAGATACCCGGCTTCACTGATTGCCAGACTATGTCGGTATCCTAAAGCATATTGAGTGAATTTTACATCAGAGCCAATGACACAAGCAGGAAATGGAGCGCCGTCCCTCCCGAGTTGCCCTTCGTTGTGGCGTCCCCATGTCCAGAAAGTACCGTCGGATTTGTAAGCTCCCGCATGAAACTCTCCAACCTCGATATCAACCCAATCCGTATCAGGCATTATTTGAATTGGGTTGAAAATGACCCTGTCCAAAATATCTAAAGTTTGGTCAGCTGGCTCTAATTGAGATTCAGAATTCAATCCCCATCCCCATAGAGTCCCGTCACTTTTGAGCGCAATGTTGTAGTTCCGCCCAGCTTCTACATCCAACCAGTCAGAGTCATTCCCTACCTGCAGGGGAATAGTAGAAACCAGAACAGATTCTCGCGCCAATTGACCGAATGTATTCCCACCCCAAACCCAAATGGTTCCATCATTTTTTAACCCAACTGAATGAAATCCGCCAGCAGTGACTTTAATCCACTCTCCCGAATGTAAGGATTCGATAGGCGAAAAATGTTGAGTTGTGTCTCCTGTCGCCAGCTGCCCGTAAATGTTCGATCCCCAACTCCACAGAACACCATTTTGATCCAGCAAATGTGAATGAAAACGACCTGCGGAGATGCTGGGACGAGAATGCCTGCTCACAAGATCCGAATCTTCCACGCCAGGCAAATGAAAACTCAGAAACGTACTTAGAAAAAGTATGATTGAGTAAATTAGCCTTGTTCTGAAAAGCTGCTGCATCTGGAGTAACTCCAATAAGTGATTTTCAACCTTTTTCCAAGCAATTACGAAGCTTTCCACGAATTTAAACGAGCTTTTAGATTTTCTTCAGAGCGACATCTGAATTCCGGAAGATCATCTACCAACTTCTCAAAACCTGGGACAACACCCCATGCAGTCACAGTGAAAACTTCCATCGGATTGCTTGATTCAATATTTGATTGGTAATTTCGTTGAATAAATCGTTGATTGAGTTGATGTTTCCATTTTTCAATCGATTTTGGAGCAGTCATGGCATGGCGCCCAACCCAGGGAAGCCACTCTGCGATCTGGCTTTGATGGCAAAATGACATTTCAGCAATGCTGTCAATGACCCGAGAGATATCAAATTCCAGATCATGCTCATCTTCGTCTGAGCCCATGTAAGAATCGTGGGCGTTTAAGATCACGGGTGTTGAAATATATTCTGGAACCGCTGTGCCTTTTACTTGGGTGTCAGGAAATTCTGGTGCAAACGCGTGGGGAACCGAAATCAGATACGCTACTCGTCGAACCCCTTCCGCTACTTGCAGGTGGTCAACGTGAATTCCAACCCTGGTGTCACGAGGTATTGGTGGGCAAACAATGTAGTCAGGACGATAATCCCGGATGGCTTTCCAAAGTGAGGCCAGAAATATCCGATTCGTCTCCAGGCAACCTTCTCGAAACGGATTCCCTAGCGGATCTTTCAATAACTCCCATTCGAATCCCCCGATCTCAGCAGCCTTTGCTTGTTCATTCAACCTGAGCTGAGCAGTTTCTTCCCGGGATCGAAAGTGATGTCCGGCTGCGCCATCGGTGCACACTAGAATCTTCCCCTGAAAGGAAGAATTACTGGCCTTAGCTGAATTCTTCCAAAGCAGGAAAAGTCCTGCGCAGGCAAATTCAAAATCATCAAAATGGGCGTGGATACAAAGTACTTTCATTGATGTTGGTATTTCTTGACACCCAAATCCCTACAGGCTTCCAGCATTGGTGTCAAAAACTGCAATAATCCAGAATTAGACTTTGGGTGTCATCAAATGAGAACGGCGGAGCTTCAAAACAACCCAATTCTGGTCAACAGACAGCGCTTTTTTCAGGTCGTTGTTCTTGGGTGTCAAAATTTTTGCATGAATTTTTTGATGGCGAAAAGGCGCCGAATTTGTGGCTGATTTTCCTACATTTCGACGTCTGGGTTAAATCACTGTGACTGATGGTAAATCCGCTTGTTTTCCTCTATTAAAAGGCCCATTTGGAATTTGGACGAAACGATTTAATGCTTTTTGTATAATGAACGACACGGTTCAAGAAAATGTACGGATTTCCTCTCCTCGCAACAAAATGGGAGGGCGAATTTTGGCTTTGTCCAAAGCGGCAGCCAAGTCTCATTACTCTATCCGGTTGGCAAATTCCAGAGAGGATGTCCGCGCAGCTCAGAATTTAAGATTTAATGTCTTTAATCTCGAACTCAAGGAGGGCCTGGAGTCTTCATATTTTACTTTATTGGATGAAGATCAGTTTGATCCTGTTTGCGATCACCTGCTCGTTGAGGAT
>JAUIHU010000711.1 GCA_030432175.1 Verrucomicrobiia bacterium
AGGTTTTTTCGCTCAAAAACCTGGAGTGGACGGAGAAGTCAATGGACCCGCCATAGTACCACCAGGCATTAAAATCACAACTCAACCAGGACCATTCAACGGGGCATACGAAAAGCCACAAACGGCTAATGAGGATGCGACAGAGAACCAAAACACAAATCTTTATGGCGAATTGATCAAACACAAAGATTTCGCCATCTGGGTCGATACCGACAAACCTTCTTATTGCAAAAACGATTTGATGACTTTAAGGGTTCGAGCTGCAGAAGATTGTTTTATCAGAATTTACTTGATGAATGCCGCTGGTGAAACGGTTCAAATTTTTCCCAATTCATATCAGTCAACGAATTGGATCCCCGCAGGAAAAGTTGTCACTGTTCCTCCTGAAAATGGAGCTTTCCACTTCCGTATGACCGAACCATTCGGATCGGAAACGATAAAAGTTGTCGCATCCACTAAACAGTTCACTGATCTGAAAGATCTACAATTTCAGCAAGGGGAAGTTTTTCGTATGTATGAAGATTTAACCCCATCCGCAACAGGCACGAAAGGAATCGCTGTCGAAGCTGCAAATCCTCAACCTCAAACCGCTCCGACAACAACAGCTCCCGTTTCAAAACCCAGAATGGCTGAAGCAGCTATCAGGTATGATGTATCGGATTGTAAATAATAATCTCCATGCGGTTCCGGATCGCTAACCATTCATCTGCCGTATTATTTTTCCAATCAGTTATCTTGCAAAATGTCATGAAGATTTAACCATCGCAGATTCCCAATCTCTTGTATGATCAGTTGCTTAATGTCCTGTTAGGACCTGATTTAACGTTGTAAATCAGCTTGCACCCAACTGATCAACCTGTTGTGAAATCAAACTCATCGCGCGCCTACTCGCCTGAAAAAGGATTTACATTGATCGAGCTGCTGGTGGTGATTGCCATCATCGCCATCCTCGCCGGTCTACTTCTACCAGCGCTGGCAAAGGCCAAGGCACAATCCCAGAAAACTTACTGCATCAATAATATGAAGCAATTGGTTCTAGGAACCCAAATGTACTCCGGGGACAATAAAGACTGGTTACCTCCCATCCAAGCGAGAGAAACAGGTCGACGAGGTGGAACCATAGAAACAAGTTGGAGGTCGTATCTTTACTCCTACGTTGGATCTCAGCCGCGTGTCTACGATTGCCCCAGCGAAAAGGAAGATGTTTACGCTGAAAACGACCGAAGCATTGTCGGGCAACAACTCCCAGGTGAAATTAGTTTCTCCAGCGGTATCGGCGCAGTAAATGTCCATTGGCAAAGCGGTGGAGCTCAACCTCCTTTTGGCCGTCCTGCAGGTTACGAGAATAACTTATGCAAATGGTCATTCGTGGAGGTCCCAGCCGAAATGATCCTTTTCGGCGATGGCCACAGCGATGCCGGTGGATGGGCCAATGACCGCTGGTGGATCTGGAAAGACCTTGGCCCTGCCAATCACTCCGGTTTTAACCGGGCATTGCAAAGAGATCCAGGAGCTAAGCGCCATGGAAATGGTTCCAATCACGCTTTCGGTGATGGTAGTGTGCGTTTTATGGACCCCAACAAGATCCCATGTAATCTACAAGTCTGCTGGTGGTCAGCCGAGAGAGATCCTCATGTGAGACAGTGAAGTTTGATTCAACTGAATCACAACAGAACTGCTGACGAAATGCTGACCTCCCAACAAATGAGCCGCCTGAGTTTAACTCGGCGGCTCTGTTTTTTTCAGGATTTACGACATGCGACCGTGAAGTCGCTGCCAATCTGGTTTATTCCTGTATTACCTGGAAGAAGGCTGTGTCACCATCCAATGTGATCGTTGCCGAATTACCAGTTCCTCGAAAAGCTTCCTGCCAGTCAGCATCGACGCCCACTGACGCAGAAGACCATACGACGAACTCTGCGTCTCTTCCCCCGGTCCAGGACAATGTAATTTGCCCATCCACCACGGAGTAGCCAGAGATTTCAATTGGATCCGCCTCAGACACAACAGGGCCTCTGCTGTTTTCATAGGTCAACTCGAGGTTGTCAATAGCCCAAAACCAGTCGTTGCCACCATTTTCGAGTCCAAATGTAAAACTAACAGTAGAAGCTCCCGCAGGATTCGGCACAGGAACAGCTACCGTCTCATTACGATGCTCAGCGGCATCAGACTTGAAGTAAGGACTCTCAGAATTGGATTCCCAGCGAATAATTTCAGCAGTTGTGCCGTCGTCAAAGTTTGCGGTGATAGTCCCTGTCTGCTGATCATATGGCCTCCATGTGGAGTCGAATCGGAAGATCAGGGAATTTTCAGCAACGCCGGAAATATCGATTTCAGCCGATGTGATAAATGTATTCAGCTCGCCGTCTTCATGATCCAAATCATCCCATTCATCCGGATCAATCACCAGAATTGCGCCCTCACCCTTAGTAAATCCACTTCGCTCCTGGTCACCGGCAGTCTCTACCCACCAGGCGCGGTCAGCAAAACTCCAACCGGCCCATTCAGTCACACCATCCAAGACGGGATTTC
>JAUIHU010000712.1 GCA_030432175.1 Verrucomicrobiia bacterium
GTCGTCTTCCGGGCATCGGCGATCGGGCGCGGTGTGAACTGGCGGAACTTGTCATGGGTCAGCAGCATGACATGGACCGCCTCCGAGAACACCATGCAGGCGGCGGTATCGTCGCTGAACTGCGGGTTCCGCGTCCGTGCGAGCGGCGAGACAGATTTTCCCTGTATGACGGGGGATCGGGTAGGGGTGGGCCGTGTCTATGTGAAGCAGTATGGCCGACTTTCCTACGACGACTGGTGCGAAGGCGTGCGGCAGGGTCGCAATTATGTTGGAGATGGGCGCAGTCATTTGATTGATTTCCGGATTGATGATGTGGCTATGGGTGAGAACGGAAGCGAGTTGAATCTGGATCAACCTGGAGATGTGAAGGTGAAAGTGTTGGCTTCGGCGCTGCTTGGGGAAGAGCCCGATGATGCGATCCGGTCACGTCCATACTCACATCAACCTTACTGGCATGTCGAACGGGCTCGTGTCGGGAATACTCGACAGGTTCCGGTGGAGTTGGTTGTCAATGGATTCCCGGCTCAGACTCGTTTAATTGAAGCGGATGGTTCGTTACGGGAACTGACCTTTGATCTGCCGGTGGCAAAGAGTTCCTGGGTAGCTGTGCGTATTCTGCCTTCTTCACATACCAATCCGATCTTTGTCAAAGTGGGTGGCCGTCCGATCCGGGCTTCCAGGGCCAGCGCAGAATGGTGTCTGACCAGCGTGGAAAAATGTTGGTCACAGAAAAAGCGGTTTATTGACGCTGATGAAATGGATGATGCGATTGCCGCTTATCACCATGCGAGACAGGTGTATCAACAAAGAATTCTGGAGTGTGTGGAGTAAAACAAAGAGTTGCAGTTTACTCATTTGAAACTGTTGTTGATTATCCAATAACAGGCAATGTTCCCTGAGGTTTGGAGAGTATGAAACCTCAGGGATTTATTATTTTCCACAGGCGTAGAGTAGGGTCTGCAAAATCGGCATCCGCTGCGCCTAATGAAAAACTCCACTGACTGTTCCGTTGTTTATTCCGACTTCCGGATCCAGAGGCGATCTGGGTCCCGTTCCAGTAAACTTTGGAGAAATCTCCTGGCTTCCAGAAAATCCTCAACCATCCCCAGGATTGTCTGGGTAGAAAGTCGTTTGTATTTGGTAGTAAGTCCAAATCAAGATTCAGATCCCCGGCGCCCGCTTGAAAAACACTTCCCGGTTGGTCGCCCCATTTAGGGTCTATCCATTCGACTTTGGAGTCCCACTCCTGAACAAATCCAAGAATTGTTGCGTTGCTTTCACCGTACGCTTTCCAGTCGCGGATCAGTACCCAGGCAGAGATTTCCAAAACAGCCTCATCGTTGAATTTCTCGTCCAGCCATGAGTGGTCAAGTTTCCAGGTGGCTGTGTCGTTTAGATCTGAAGTGCGGATCACCGTCCAGTTCGTTTGCCCATCAGCGGGACGCAAGTGTTGTAATGGAGTGCGTGACCAGGGGCGGTTTTCGATTGTCCAGCGAGTCGAGCCAGTGAGTGTTGCATCTGAATCATCCAGGTCAAACCGGCGTACTTTGATCAGTTCCAGAGTTTGATCAGGAATCACTGGTGTGAGTGTCTGTAAATCGGACTCGATTTGCTGCATTGAAGTAGAGTTCCAGATCGTTGGAGCAATCACCTGAATTTCATGTTGCGCAGAGACATTGAACTGTCCGTCAACTACATGGACCTGGATCAGGTATTTCCCTGGCGCTCGAAAATGGATGTAGGGCTGAGTGGAGTATTGATCCAGAAAAAGCGGCTGAGGTCCGGCTCCCAGAACTTTCCATTCGAGTCGTGGAGTTTGGAATTTTTGCGCGTCTGAAACATTGACCGATTCGTCAGTGGATTCATCGATCAGTAGAGCAGTGGGTTGAACTACAGTTTTTGGAAAGGTAATGGTGTCCGGGCAATCGATCGTCACTTCAGGAGGGCGGTTCAGGGCTGAGTATTCGATTTTACCAAACGCGCGCCAACCATTTCTCAAGCAGACTTCGGCTTCAATCCAGCCGGCATCATATTTTTTGCGGGTCCAAATCCAATTCAAACCAGCCCGAACAAAATCACCTTCCGAAGTCTCCCAGACAACTTCGACGTCCTGTAAATGATTGGATGCTGAGAATGCTTCGATAACAGTTTGGTCCCATGTCCAGATCAGGGGCGCAACTTGTCCCATGACAGGAGCTTCAAAGTCGACGCTGTTGTCGTCGTCGCCTTCTAAAGCTGAGATTTGAATTTTCCCGGTTAATGGAAGAGCATCCAGCAGGTTTTCTTCATCGCGTTCGGCTGGGGCTGTTTTCGAGCTCTCCATTGCCAGGAACATCCAACTCCCTAAAGCGCGAGCTTGTTCGATCACGGTGGATTCAGTGGTTACATTGAAGACATCGGTCCAGCGATCGTAAACCGGGTAAATCGGATGGGCGCCGGAATCTGATCCGTACGGAGGAAACGCCACATTCGTGAGATCGCGTCCGTAAGGTTCCAGCCAGGAAAAGCCAGAAGCTACAGCTCCGACGAGG
>JAUIHU010000036.1 GCA_030432175.1 Verrucomicrobiia bacterium
CTATCAACGTCGTTTGGCTCAGGTTCGATCACCTTTACACCTGTTCCTGAGCCTGAAGATGCGGTATTGTGGGTGGGAACGGGGTTGGTTATGTGGACAATTTTTAGTAAAAAGAAATTAAAGAAGAGAAATATCTCTGAATCACTAACTCAATCATGATCCGATTATTACGATCAAAGATTGCCTTGGCTTTTGTCTCGGCGATGCTGTCATCAGGGGCTTCAGCCGATGATTTGATTTTGGACCTGGGTGTCCATCAACGGGCGCAGCAAGGCGTTGAATTACGAGCGCCCGTTTGGATTCAGGGTCCTGCGACATTCAGTGGAATGAATCTCAGGATTGAACTCGGAGGGGAAGCCGGATCGGAATTTGAATTGACCGGAGCTGAATGGAGTTCGGATGAATGGCTCAACCAAATACCGAGCGCTGAAAGAGATTTGATCATTTTTACAGGGAATGGGGCTATGGAAGTTCAATGGACCAGTTGGGAAGTGAACGAAGTTCAGGTTCCTGCTGAAGGAGGTCGATTGTTGGAAATAATTTTGACACCCAGGAATCATTCGGTGGCAAGAGTGGGTTCAGTTGACTTATTCCCCAACCTCAGTCGACTGGAGCTCAAGAGTGAATTTTTAAATGAGCAGGGAGAGCGAAAAGAAATCAGGCTCAAATCTGGCAAAGTAAGTTTTGGACATCCAGAATTCAGCGCTTTCGGACTGCCTGAATCCGGCGCATCCCCAGCTGGATGGAATCCGGTTTGGTTCTCAGAAGCATCCCTGACACCCAGATGGTTACGGAATGGTTCACTAATTCCAACGGAACCTGACGGGAGTTCGGGTGTTTATCAGTGGCGATTGAGTTCCGATGAAGGGGTAGTTTTCACCAGTGATCCGGCTGTGTTGGGTTCTTTTGAACCAGCCGAAGAATTCCGTTTGCAGCTAGTCGGATCGCATATTCTGGCGCATGGTCCGGTTGGAACAACCCTTCAACTGGAGGCCGCGAATTCCTTGGGGCAAGGAACGATCTGGAGTCCCATCGAAACTTTAGTTTTGGAACAATCCCCATCAGTGATTGCAATTCCGCCTTCGTCAGCTTCAATAATAAATTCTGACACCCAGATTAGAATGCAGTTTTTCCGTTTGAAGAAGATCGATTAAAAAGCGGAAATACTGCTTTGAATTCGAAATTTGTGACACCCAGATTCTGCTTTTTGATTTCTTGACATCCAAAATGAGACTCGCTGGCTTTGATTTAGAAAAAGTTTTTGGATGTCCAGTATTGTGGAGAAAATTGGACATCCAAGAAAGACACTCAGGTTTGGATTTGAAGATTGACGCTTTGAATCAGCTCCCTGTCAGCGTTTTCAGCAGTTTCATGCCAAGCGGGACCATTTGACTTTCCTGTCCGTTGGACACCTTTTCCATGATATTGTCAGCCATTTTTACGAACTCACACAGGCTAGCCATTTGATCATGAAAAGCTTTAGCTTCGGGCGACTTGAGGTTGGATGTCTGAGTCTGGCAACGTTGCAAAGTTTCCAGAGCTGGGGCGATTTCTCGCTTTTTACGTTCTCGGGTGATGATGCAGAACATTTTCCAGACGTCCTTTTCTGCCTGAAATAATTCTTTACGCTCCCCTTTGCGATACAAACTGCGAAGGAGGCCCCAGTCGACCAGTTCTCTCAGGTTCGTATGAGCGTTACCTCGGCTGATTTGCAGTTCCTCCATCACTTGGTCGGTCGTCAGAGGTTCAGGGCTGACCATCAACAGAGCGTGAATCTGGGCCAAAGTCCGGTTGACTCCCCAAGCGCTGCCCATGGCTCCCCACTGAGTGATAAATTCCTCTCTGGCGTTTTCCAAGACTGGATCATCCACACTGGTTATGTCGTTGTTCTCGGTATTGTCAGCGGTTTGAGAATACTGATCGATAGAGAGATCATTTTGCGTGTCAGAAAATGATTCGGAAACAGAAAGACCTTCAGATGGATTTTCGATTGCCATGGTGTTGGATCAAGGCCGCAGTTTAATCAACAATAATGCAGCCGAATTCATCAATGATTTCAATAAATACTGAAAAAACTGAGGCAATATTACCAGAGTTTTAAGAATTAGAAAGTCAAAGTCTCACATCAGTCCGGCTTTCAATAAATCTTGGATGTCCAACAATCCAACCAGATTCCCATCATCGCTGACTACTGGTAATTCATCCACGCTCTTGGATCGAAGCGCTCCAAGGGCTTCCACTGCCAGTTCTTTGGGGGAAATTCTTAGTGGATTGTGCGTCATAACATCCCGGACCTGGCGAGTCAGAATTTGCAAATCATTCTCAATGCGGCGGCGCAGATCTCCATCAGTAAATAAGCCGACAAGTCTTTCATTTGCATCGACAATACAAGCGGATCCACAGCGCGCTCGGGTAATGGCCAGCAACGTTTCTTTGACCGTCCAATCTTCTTTGGCTGTCGCAAAATCACCTACCGGCCGCATCAGATCTTCTACAGTTGACAGCAACCGACGACCGAGTGATCCGCCAGGGTGAAAGAATGCAAAATCTTCTTTTTTAAAACCACGCTCTACAATCAAGCAAGCAGCCATAGCGTCCCCATAAGCGAGTTGGGCAGCCGTGGAAGCCATAGGAGCCACCCCCAACGGACATCCTTCTTTTTCAACCGAAATGTTGAGAACCAGATCGCTAGCTTTGGCCAGTGTGGACTTTAATCCGCCGGTCATCGCTATCAGGCGCGCTCCGAGTTTCTTTGCCAGTGGAGCCAACCGTCGGGTTTCTTCGGTCTCGCCACTGTTGGAAATCAAAATCAGGATGTCGTCCCGTGTGACTTGTCCCAAATCTCCATGAGCTGCTTCGGCGCTGTGCATCCAGAGGCTTGGGGTGCCGGTTGAAGCCAGTGTGGCTGCCAGTTTGCGTCCGATGATTCCCGATTTTCCCATGCCGCAAATGACAACACGACCTTTGCATTCAGCAATCCAGTGAACCGCCGCTTGGAAGGATGAATCCAGTCTGCTTTGTAGGGACAGGATCGCATTGCTCTCGATCTTCAATGTTGAGCGAGCGGCTTGCAGCGCCATTTCGGAAAGGCGATTTGGATTGTCAGTCGAGGCAATTTTGTTCGGTAAATCCTGCATAACTGGAGAGTCTCACCATAACTCCGGTTGGTTCAGCGGGGAAACACATTTGAATTCCACAGGCTGGGAGATTGTTTGGGTGTCAGAAATTTTTAATGTCTGCCAGCCTTCCGGATATTTCAATTCGAATGGAGGGATGAATAGCTTGGCCAACTCAGTATCAAATCCAAATCGCCGGTAATACTCTGGATCGCCATAGACCAATACAAACCCTGCTTCCCGGTGTGAGAGTTCCTTGAGACCTGTTTTGATAAGCAGAGATCCGATGCCTTGGTTTTGAACTTCAGGCAGGACTGCCAACGGAGCAAGTATTTGCGCAGTTATTTCGGTATTGGATTGGATCCGTACCTGGCTGAATGCAACATGCCCCACTGGCTGGAGTTCGACATTTTCTGAAATCGCCACCAAATTTAGAGCTTCGGAATCAAAATCCTGATGCAGAAACTTGATGGCCAGATCAGCAATCAGCGCGTTTTCGTTTGGTTCAAATGCTTCCAGGTAAATTCTCCGTATCCATTCAGCGTCTGATGGCTCTGCCTTTCGAATTTTCATACGGTTCGATTGAGTCTTTGATTCGTTTTCTTAACACCCAAAACTTTCCAATTAATGCGTTTTTGGGTGTCAAATAATTCGATCAGCATCAGTAAAAGCCCGTTACTTCCGGGATTTGTTGATAAGTTTTGCGCAATTGAACGAGTCCAGCGAGCAAACTAGCCATGTGGTCCAGTGGAATCATATTAGGGCCATCAGACAGCGCCTGGTCGGGATCCGGATGGGTTTCAAAAAAGACCCCATCACAGCCAGAAACCATGGCGCATCGGGCGAGCAATGGCGCAAATTCTCTCGCGCCTCCAGACTGATGTCCCAATCCTCCGGGTTTCTGAACACTGTGGGTGGCGTCGAAAATGATCGGGTAACCGTTAGTCGCCATGGTTGGGATGGATCTAAAATCGCTGACCAGATTTCGATACCCAAAAGATGCTCCGCGCTCTGTCAGCAGAATCTTTTTGCAATGTGCTTCCTCCAGCTTTCCCGTCACCTGAGCCATGTCTTCGGGCGCCAGGAACTGTCCTTTTTTCACATTCACGACTTTTCCGGTCTCGGCAGCGGCCAGCAGCAAACTGGTTTGTCGGCAAAGAAAGGCCGGGATTTGCAGGACATCCAAAATTTCACCGGCCTCGGTGGCTTCAGATTCGGAGTGAACATCGCTTAAAATCGGCAAATCAAACTCACGCCTTACTTTGTCCAAAATTTTCAACCCCTCAACAATACCCGGACCACGAAATGAACTGGCAGAAGTCCTGTTGGCTTTGTCGTAGCTGGCCTTGAAAATCAGGGAGACGTTCAGGCGGTCGGTGATTTCTTTAAGCCGTCCGGCAATGTTCATCACGCTGGCTTCGCTCTCAATCACACAGGGACCGGCGATCACGGTCAGTGGGAAATCGCGTCCGACTTGGAAACGACCGATGGATACAGAATGTTGATTTGTCTCAGGCACGGTAAAAAATTTTGGGTGTCAAAGATTTCGATTCCGGGTCTTGTGTGATTTTAAAAATCTATTTGCAAGTTCAGGAGTCAGGAGACTTTGGGTTTCCAATTTCGGAAATTTTTATGCTGCCATTTTCTCAGGAAAGTTCCTGGATGTCCAATTTGCCTTTGAACATTCTTGGGTGTCAAAATTTTCAGGAGACACTGTTTTCCCAAGCGAATTGGGTCATCGGATAAATGGTTTGGGCTTGCCGTAGAATCCGGTCCCGGTCGATTGGGCGGTAGCGATCGGAGATATGAAATAGCAAAAATCGCTCCGGCTGAACAGCAGCTGCCAGCAGCGCCGCTTCCTGGCAGGTGGAATGGGCTGTGTTTTTTGCGAGATCCAAATCTTCTTCGGCATACTGGCTTTCGCAGAGCAAGGTCAGGTAATGGCGGTCCTTTAGAAAATCAGTCAACCGTTCTCGTGTGGGTATGTCCAATCGAAAATCGGTCATGTAAGCAACCGATCGTCCTCGATTCACTTCAAACAACCTGTCCTTCCATTCACCAATGGCCTCGGAATGTTCGCCGATTTCAAACAATTCGTTCGGATCTCTACGACCGCTTACTGCCTCGGTGACAGTTTGCTTTAATTTGGATGTCCAGGGTCCAGGTCGCACATCCAGCTCTTGCAAAGCGTCCTGTCTGAAATTCAGTCGGTCGGATTCGGTGATGACGTAACCCAGGCTGGTGGTGTGGTGCGGGAGATCGATCGCTTCCACGCTGTAATGCTCTGTTCTGAACACCAACGAGCCTTCGCGCGGGCGGGAGAAAATCTCCTGGACGGTTTGGAATGCATCATGCAGTTCTCGGCGGAAACTCAGGATTCGATTTTCATGAATCTCATGAACCCACCACGAACTGTTCGGGCCGGTTTCACAGAGATTCCACAAATAACCTTGAAACCGCGCCGATAGAATCTGGTCCGCTCCGGGTGGACCCCACAAATGGTTTTCTTTGCTTTCACGTGAGTAGTTCTTTCTGAAAAACGCATCAAAACCAGCAATGTGGTCCATGTGGAAATGCGAGAACAGCACATGGTCAATGGATTGAATCTCTGATTTTGAGAGCGATCTCAGTCGTCCATCCCCACAATCCAGCAACAACCTGGCCTGCCATTGCCCCCAGTCCACATCCACAAGGGCAGCTGCGTCTGAAACAGGCCCACCCAGATATTTGATCTCAATACTCACTTCTGGGATCACTTTAATCAGCGGCCCCAAATCGAAGCGAGCGCAAAGAGGCAGCGAAGAGAAACTTGGGTGTCAGATATTTCAAAGAAGCGACCGCCGAGGAGTTGATGAAAAAAATCCTGACAGCAGTCGATGCGTTTGCGGATGGTAAATCACAGGACTACGACCGTACTGCGATCATTTTGAAAATTCGGTGAGGTTCAAGAAGCCTTGGCTGGTTATTCTGATTTGGTGGGAAAACAGTTAAAAGTGTAGTCTAACCAGCGGAACGGTTTGTCTAAAACAGCTTCACCCTCACCTGTAATAGCAGGCAAATGCTTTCTGCCGTAGCTGTAGATGCGAAACTGATCGCCGAGTTTTTCGAAATGAAGAGGTTTTCCTGTGTACGGGTCGATGGGCCATGTGGACGTGAAATCTTCAGGAAAATCTTCCAGGTTTTCCGGGAGTGGTTGCCCTGTGGATTCCTGATAATTGAGGACTTGGATGGCTCCTTTGATGATGTTGATTTTGGTTAAATTGAAGGCGGGTTTTATTCCGAAATCTGTGAGTATTGAGCTAAACAGTAATGAGCATCGGATTGGTGCGTTCTCTAATTTCGCGGAATTTGCAATTCGTTCAGAGATTTCTCCTGGGTAGGATTCAATGAATTCTTCAAAATCAGGGATTGTATAAGACTTATTGTTGAATAGTACGGTTCCGGATTCCTCTGCGGTATTTTTTATTGTGTTCAGTTTTTTATGAGTTTCCCAATATTCAGGGTACTTGCCGAAGTTCTTAAAATTGTTGGCGGTTACAAAAAAATGATTCCAAAATTTAAGATCAGTAGACAGGTTGTCCTCTGTATAATTGGGTCCATAATAATAATGCACAATGGACTTTGGTCCGAATAAGAAACGACCTCCCTTTCTAAATTCTTTTAAGTAATATTCAGATTGTTCAGGATCTCCCAGTTTTTTAAATCCAGAATTCACGATCATTCGCTCCCCTGTGATTCCATGCAGAATGCCGATTGTTGGGTTTAAACGATTAAGGATTTCAAGAATGTGGTCTATTTGATTCAATGTCAGGTCATTGCTGTTAATGCAATCAGCAATGTCGTCGATAATGACCCCACTAATTGCAAGGTTAATTAAATAGGGCAACATCTCTGGTTCGTATATTAGTGTGTTTTTTATAGTAATTCTTTTATTAATTGATTTTAAAAATTCATCGAAATTGCCATTTTTTAAGTGTAAGTAGCCGTTTAATTTAGCAGGATTAATTAATGAATATCTCAGGTTGCTGAGAGTTGAGGTCGGTTTGTATTTTGGTACGAATTCAAATTCTTTAGGATAAATGGAAAGAGAGTGCTTCTTCAATTGTTTGAAATGCTTATCTGTTCTGGCGTTGAATAATTCAATATAAGCATTTAGTATTTTCCATTCTGTTGATGTGAGACGATCTTTTAAGGGTTCATCGCTGTATCTCATTTTGGATTCTAAATCATTAATTCTTTTCAGATCTTTCACAGCGTCAACCATTTTAAGCACAACCAGCGCGCCGTTGTGTTCGTCGGGTATCAGTGGCATTTGTTTCTCGAAATCCTCCAAATCTTCCGGGTAACCGTGTTTAAGAAAGCGCTCAAGATTTTCACGCTGTTCTTCAGAGAGATTGAGTTTGTCTAGATCGGGCAAGGTTGCTGAAGGGTTTTGCAATTGAAGTTCGTCTGAATAGATCAAAGTTGTGGAGCACACGGTCAACAGCATCAGTTGCAATAGGATGCGCAATGTGCTGGCTGGATGGCAGAGATGATTTTGAAGTTGGTGGATCATGGAAGGTTTTCTGATTGTTGGGTTTTTCAAGATAAAATAATTTAATTGGTCAGTGGGGGTCAGTCAAAGAATCTTGACTAAAAATTAACCTTGTCTAATATAGTGTCAAAATTCTTTGACTGCCCCCCCCCCCCCTGTGCGACGACGACCGTACCGCGATCATTTTGAAGATACGGTGAAGTTTATTGATTTTAGTCTTCTAATCTGTTTTTGTTGAATATGCGTTGAACACAAAATCAACCCATGAATCAGGCTTGTCCAACACAGCTTCACCTTCCCCTGTAATCGCTGGCAAATGTCTTCTTCCGTAACTGTAAATCCTGAACTGCTCGCCGACTTTCTCATAATGCAGCGGCTTTCCGGTGTATGGATCGTCAGGCCAGGTGGATAAGAGGGTTTCTGGGAAATCTTCCACGTGTTCAGGGAGTGGAGCGCCTGTGGATTCCTGATAATTGTGCACTTGAATGGCGGCTTTAACTATTTTGATTTTTGTCAAATTGGAAGCAGGTCTTGATCCAAAAGCTTTGACTATCGGGAAGAGGTAAAAATGGCATTGAATTGGTGTATTCTTTAGTTCGACGGAATTCGAAATTCGTTCAGTGATCTGTCCTGGGTAGGAGCTGAGTATATTTTTAAAATCAGAGATTGTATAAGAATTATTATTGAACACTACTGTTCCGGCTTGCTCGGCGGCATTCTTTATTGCGTTTAGTTTTTTGTAGGTTTCCCAGAATTCCGGATACTTCCCAAAGGTCTCAAAATCATTAGCGGTTTCAATAAAATTATTCCAATAATTTAGGTCAGCAGGCAAGTTGTCCTCTATGTAATTGGGTCCATAATAATAATGCTGAATGGAATTAGTGTTGTACATAATTCGAATTCCATTTCGCATTTCTTCGAGGAGGTTTTCGGGTTTTTCTGGGTCAGCTAGTTTTGCAAATATGGAATTACTGAACATTATATCCCCGGTAATGCCATGAAGGATTCCGGTAGTTGGATTTAATTTATTAAGAACATCCAGAATCTGTTGCCTTTGTTCGAATGTTGGTTGGTTGTGGTTGATGCAATATATTAAATCATCAATAATGTTGGAGCTGATTGCTAAGTTGCATAAATATGAAATAATACCCGGTTCATAGGTTAATGTGTTTTTAATACTGATCCTCATTTTTATTGAGATAAAAAAATCATCGATAGCTCCATTCTTTAAATATACTAAAGAGTGCGCTCTGAATAAATCCTCAGATAGGCTTTTAACGTCGAAGAGGGCTGAAGAATGGATTTTATTTGGTGAAGTTTCGCTTTCTTTAGGATAAAGAGATATCAAAGGTTCTTCTAATTTGTCTGTCAGTTTTTCGGTTCTGGATTTAGCTAGCTTGATATATTTATCCAGTAAATCCCATTCTGTTGATGTGAGTCGCTTGTTTAACGGTTCGTCGCTGAATGTGATTTTTGAGCATAATTCAGAAATCCGCTTCAGATCTTTCACAGCGTCAATCATTTCAAGCACAACAAGCGCGCCGTTATGTTCGTCGGGTATCAGTGGCATTTGTTTCTCGAATTCTTCCAAATTTTCCGGGTAACCGTGTTTCAGAAAGTGTTCGAGATTTTCACGCTGTTCCGCTGAGAGATCGAGCTTGTAGAGGTCGGGAATGGTTGGCTGAAGTTTGTCCTGTTGCAGCTCGTCGGCCTGGATGTAGATAGTCGCACAGACGAAAAATATGATCAGTTGTAGAGCGCTGAGAAATGTGCTCAGGGAACGACACGTATGGATTTGAAATTGGTCGATCATGACAAGGCTTCAGTTTTAAGGATTCGCTGTAATTTCGTGGATTTATTAAGATTTTCAAAAGAAAAAAATGATGAAGCGTTAAGGGTGGGCGATCGGGTGCAATGAAAAGCGGGTTGAGTCCTGCGGAGCGCTACCCTGTGTAATGCATCCAATTTTTCACAACACAACTCTGCAGGAGTTGCGCCTTCTGAACAAAGACTTCAACTCCGTCAAATGATACAGTTCAGCGGATGCGCTGAATTGGAATGTAAGAGTCCACAACTCCTTCAGAGTTGGTTTTGATCGGTAGCCCAGGATAGCTCGTGCCTCGCAACCCTGGGCTGTGCGGCAATTTTCCTATGGGATTCAGACGATTTCCCGTTCACAATTTTTGGGTGTCAAAGAATTTTCCACGAGGTTGCAGATGACAGGCGATCTTCTAAGAAGGGTGGACATTTCTGCGGATTTGTGGTGATTTAATGATTCACCCATCCTGTTGCCGGTATTGGATCCATTTTGCAGGATAACCTGCTGAGCTTGAACTGCTAGAGATTTTGCCGGCGTTAATGATATGAATTGGATGGGCAGCCGTTAAACGACATACGGATCCATTGATTTTTATCGCTGATGAAATCCACAACCCAGGAATCGATTCGCATCTCCACTCTGACTTCCCTGACGCTCAAGCTGGCTTTGACCCTTGGCGTCGCGGGTGTCGTGCATGGGGATGAAGAGCCGGAGGCCGAGGCCAAACCACCAATCAGTTTTTACAAGGACATTCGTCCGATCTTCCAGGCGGAGTGTCACGGATGTCACCAGCCCGCCAAGGACAAGGGTGGTTATGTGATGACTGATTTCGCCAGTCTGATCGGCATGGGCGACAGTGAAAAAGTGGCGATTGTCCCCGGTAAGCCGGATGAGAGTTACCTGGTGGAACAGATCACTCCGGTGAATGGCGAGGCCGAGATGCCGCAAAAGGGCGATCCTTTGTCCGATGTTGACATTGAGAAAATCCGGACCTGGATCGCTGACGGGGCTGTGGACGATACCCCGGCGCATTTGACCCGGGTGTACAACAACGAAAATCCGCCCGAATACATCCGTCCACCTGTGATTTCCACAATGGAATATTCCCCGGATGGGTCGCTGCTGGCCGTGGGAGGATTCCATGAAGTGTTGTTGCATCGCACCGACGGATCCGGACTGGTGGGACGATTGATCGGTTTGTCAGCCAAGATAGCTTCCGTGGCATTTTCTCCGGACGGAAGATTTCTGGCTGTGACCGGTGGATTGCCGGCACGCATGGGCGAAGTGCAAATCTGGGACGTCCAACGTCAGACCCTCCGAGTTTCCGCGCCTGTTTCATTTGATACCGTATTCGGAGCGAGCTGGTCACCGGATGGGAAGTACGTCGCCTTTGGTTGCACGGACACAACCGTTCGAGCGATTAATGCCCGGACCGGGGAAGAGGTTTTGTACCAAAGCGCGCACGATGATTGGGCATTGGATACAATTTTTTCCGTCGACGGCAGCCATCTGGTTTCGGTTGGACGAGATCAGACGGCGAAGTTGATTGAGTTTGAGACACAGCGGTTCGTCGACAACATCACATCTATCACTCCCGGCGCGTTGAAAGGTGGATTGCAAGCCGTGGATCGACATCCTGAGCGCGATGAAGTTTTGGTCGGTGGCGCAGATGGCGCTCCTCAGATTTATCGGATGTACCGGGAAACGAAACGCGTGATTGGTGACAACGCTAACCTAATCCGCATTTTCCCCAATCTCCCCGGCCGCATCTTCAGTGTGGCGTTTCGTCCGGACGGAAAACGCATCGTCGCTGGCAGCAGTCTGGATGGCGCTGGCTATGTGGGGCTTTACAGCTCGGACTACGACAGTACTCTGAGCGACGAACTGAAAGGGATTTTACAAAAAGTCGCCGGATCTCGCTCCGCTGATGAGCGCGCTAAAGTGGAAGAATATCGGCACAAGGAAATCGAAGCGCTGCATCAGAAATCTTTTCCGGCTGGAATCTACGCAGTGGCCTATCATCCGGAACGGCCGGAGATTGCCGTGACTGGAGCGGATGGAGTGATTCGGATTCTGGATGCGGAAAATCTGGAATTACAGAAAGCCTTTTCGCCGGTTCCACTGGGCGAATCCGCTGCTGGTTCAGCTGTGGCATTGCGCAGTGAGCCGGCATCCATTCGCCTGGAAAATCATTTTGATTACAACCAGTTACTGATCCAGGCCTGGACCGCTTCCGGCGATGTTCTGGACGTGACGCGCAAGGTGACATTTGAGGACACACAGGGATTGCTCCAAATCAACGAATCCGGCCGCGCGCATGCTTTGGCCAATGGATCTGGAAAGCTGATCGTGCGCTACGATGGGGTGAAGCTGGAAATCCCGGTGGAAGTCTCCGGCGTGGGCGATCCTCTCAATCCTGACTACATCAAACACGTCAATCCGCTACTCGCCAAGATGGGTTGCAATGCTGGAACCTGTCACGGAGCGAAGGACGGCAAGAACGGATTCAAACTTTCATTGCGCGGGTATGATCCGGTTTATGATTTGCGATCACTGACCGACGATCTGTTTGCGCGGCGAGTCAACTTTGCTTCCGTGGAAGACAGTTTGATTTTGCTGAAAGGAGCCGGATCCGTCCCGCACGAAGGCGGACAACGAATGAAGCCGGGCAGTGATTATTATGAGATTTTGAAGCAATGGATCGCTGAGGGCGCGAAGTACAATCCGGAAGCTCCACGCGTCGCCAGTATCGAAATCACACCAATCAATCCGGTCGTTCAGAAAATCGGTGACACTCAGCAGATGCGGATTGTGGCCACCTATACTGACGGAGCCACACGCGACGTCACACGGGAAGCCTTTATTGAAACCGGAAACGGAGAAGTTGCCGCCACCAACGAATCCGGACTCGTGACCACACTACGCCGCGGCGAGGCTCCGATCCTGGCGCGCTTTGAAGGCGCGTATGCAGCGACGACCGTCACGGTGATGGGGGATCGCAGTGGATTCGAGTGGAGCGATCCGGAGATTTACAATCCGATCGACCAGTTCGCCGCAGATAAATGGCGGCGTATGAAAATCCTGCCGTCCGAAACCTGCACCGACCTGGAATTCATCCGCCGCGTTTCGCTCGACCTCACCGGACTGCCGCCGGCTCCGGAATCGATTGAAGCATTTCTGGCGGATGAACGGGATTCCCAAATCAAACGCGCTGCGTTGGTTGATGAGTTGATTGGATCCAAAGATTTTGTCGAATACTGGACCAATAAATGGGCGGACCTGCTGCAGGTGAACCGCAAGTTCCTCGGCGTGGAAGGATCGAAACTGTTCCGGGACTGGATCCGGGAGCAGGTGGATGAAAACACTCCGTACGATCAGTTCGTGAAGAACATCATCACTGCCCGTGGATCCAACCGCGATAACCCCGCCGCGTCGTACTTCAAGATTTTGCGGACTCCGGAAGACACGATGGAAAACACCACGCACCTCTTCCTGGCGACACGGTTCAGCTGTAACAAATGTCACGACCATCCGTTTGAGCGATGGACGCAGGATCAGTATTACCAGATGTCCGCGTTCTTCTCGCGGGTGGGATTTGAGAAAGATCCGGTCAGTGAAGATAAGCGTATTGGAGGGACGGCTGTTGAAGGCAGCAAGCCATTATACGAAATCGTATTTGAAAAACCGGAAGGCGAAATGATTCACCAGCGGACCGGACAGGTAGCGGATCCGAAGTTTCCGTTCATGAAAGATTACCCGGTTGATCAGGACGCCAACCGACGGGAAGCATTGGCCGACTGGATGACATCACCGGAGAATCCTTACTTTGCAAAAAGCTTCGTGAACCGGGTCTGGTCTTACCTGCTCGGAGTGGGATTGATTGAGCCCGTGGACGACATCCGCGCCGGCAATCCTCCGTCCAATCCGGAAATGCTCGACTGGTTGACCGACGAGTTTATCAACAGTGGATTTGATGTGCGACACGTGATGCGTCTTATCGCCAACTCCCGAGTCTATCAGCTCTCAGTCAAAACCAATTTCTGGAACGAAGATGACATGGTGAACTTTTCACATGCCATTCCGAAACGTCTGCCGGCTGAAGTGTTGTTTGATGCGATCTATTACACCACTGGCGCGCAGTCCAACTTTAAAGGCGCTCCGAAGGGAACACGCGCAGCTTCGTTGACTGACGTCGTAGTG
>JAUIHU010000713.1 GCA_030432175.1 Verrucomicrobiia bacterium
GGATCACTGGGCAACTCGAGTGGCGCAGGGAACTTATCTGAACTGGGTGGTCGGGAATTCCATGCTGGAAGAAGAGGATAGTGATCCGACCCATGAAGGCATTCAGGTCGTTGACCGGCAGACCGTTCCTGAATTGATTGAGCTGACTTACCTGGGTGAATCTGTGCAAAACAGCATGGACTCGGCAGAAGCTCACCTCAATCCGTTGGGGCTGACCGAAGGCAGTGTTCCATTTGACATCAAGCCCGTTTCCTCATTTGAAATCGGCGCCAACCGCACCCACTTCGAGCAGATTTATGATCGAGCTGTGGTGGCATTGCAAAATGCTGTTACTGCATTTGATGCGGCGAAAGACGTGACGGCGTTGATGCGATCCGAAACCGATTCACTCGCAGAATTTCAATCGGATGTGGACGCGCAGGAACTGGCTTATACCAACCAGCTGATTGAAATTTATGGAACTCCTTATGCCGATGATATTGGTGTCGGAGCCACCTATGTGACTGATTACGAAGGGCCGGATCTGGTAAATTACAATATGGTTGATTTGAATGAACTCACCATTCCCAACTGGATTAATCCTGAAGAAGACAAATCATTTACCATCAGTTCCATTGTCGATGCCAATCAGAATCCATTTGCGCAATCTTACCAGGCCATCATCAATAAATCGCTGGTGGATCTGGAAACGGTTGACGGAATTCTGAATGAAGAATTTGCGAATGGCGAACTGGATTCGGACTACTGGGAAAGTCTTTACACACTCAATGCTCATGGCTTTTTTGACAAGCCAGCAGGTTGGGGAAGTCGGGAATCGCCGGGGCAGATTCAGGCATCGATTGGGGAAATCATTTTGGCTACGAATGATTTGCGGGAAGCTTTGGAAAACTACAACGCTTTGGTTTATGAGTTTCAGCGCAAGATGGAGCTGTTTCTAGCAGAAGTGGAGACCCATAATGAAATAAGATGGATAAACGAGGAGCTAAATCTTGCGACTACCTATTACGAAGCCGCCAAATCTGCGTATGATTTACTGTCCTTTATTACCAGGCAAAGAGTTGATATTACAGAGGCTGGAATCAATGCAGCTATGCAAGGATTGCCAAAATCTACAATTTTAGGACTTGCCAGTGGAGGTGATTTGACTTCGGGCGCTAGAAGCGCCTTGGAGAGCGCCGGCTTAATCTCCATTTCTCAAGCCAGCGCTAGTGAGATCGCTTTTGCTTTCCTGTCCTCCACAGCAACTTTGGGACTTAACGAAGCAAAAAAATGGGTTCCATTTAATGAGATCGCGCCACTTGAGTGGGCGCAGTCACAGCGCCAGTCCTTGTTCGACCTGGATATGGCTCTGGGTGATGTGCAATTGAGTATATTTGCAATCAACAGCAAAGTGCAAAAGCTGGCTGGATCACGGGCCAATTACAAAACACTGATCGCTAAAGGGAATCGTATTCAGGCTGAGCGGGAAGTCTTCAGAAAAAGAGCGGCTGCGGTGATTCAGGGTTATCGAACCCGGGACGCAGCGTTTCGGGTTTTCCGGGATGAAAAGCTGGAACGTTACAAGACTCTGTTTGATCTGGCATCTCAATTTACTTTCATGGCGGCTCAAGCCTATGATTATGAAACCGGATTGCTCCACACGGATGAAGGGCGGGCGTTTATTGATCGAATCGTTGCTTCGCGTGCTTTAGGTGTGATGGAAAATGGTTCGCCTCAGTTTGGTGGCAGCTCTAGTGGAGATCCAGGATTGTCGAGTGTGCTGGCGGAGATGAATGCAGATTGGCAGGTGCTTCGGGGAAGGCTGGGACATAACAATCCGGATACCGAAAGAACCGTCGTTTCCTTGCGCGCTGAGAATTATAGGATTCTTCCCGGTGTGGATAGTGATCCGGAGTGGAAGGATGTATTGCACTCCAGTTGGGTGGAAGATCTAAGAACGGATGAGGATCTGGTTCGGCACTGTCTGCAATTGGATGACGGCGATGCTCGCCCGGTTCCCGGACTCGTCATTGAGTTCAGTACGACGATAACTAAAGGTTTGAATCTTTTTGGAAATTCGCTTTCCGGTGGAGATCATTACTTCTCTCCCACCTCCTACGCGACGAAGGTCTTTTCAATCGGAGTGGCTTTGGAAGGGTACCCTGGTATTTCTGATCCTTCGGCTAACAGCGCGACTACCGGAGGCAGTTCGGTGGCGGATCCGGATGCGTTTTTCTTTGATCCAAACTCATTAGCAGCAACCCCGCATGTGTATCTGATTCCAGTTGGACTGGATGCCATGAAGAGCCCTCCGTTGGGCGATACGAGTGTGATTCGCACCTGGGAAGTGGAAGATTTGACGATTCCACTACCGTTCAACATTGGCGCGTCTGAATTCTCGACGCATCCGTTTTACAAGTCCAGTGATTCGTTGACTGAGCCACTGTTTGGGATCCGAAAACATCAGGCTTTCCGCGCCGTTGGTTCGGTGGACGCCTTTCCTGACAATGGACGCTTGATGTCATCGGTTTACA
>JAUIHU010000714.1 GCA_030432175.1 Verrucomicrobiia bacterium
GTTTCGAGTTTGCTCCATTTATCCAGGTTGCCTGGAATGGAGAGGTCTGGAATCATTTCATTTAAACGACAGAAAACGCAGAACGCTTCGTACCCCTCGTTGGAATCTAACAGGCAATTGCAGAATGAGTGGAGACGTTGATTTTGGCAAAGGCGCAGCACAGCTCCGCAACCAGTGTGTTGACAAATGTAGGAATCATCCGCGCTGGATTCAACAGGCTTCAAGGCAGTCAAGTTCCAGCAAACCGGACAGATGCCCACGGGTGAGTGACATCGCAGGCACTGGGCATTTTCAAAGAAGATGAGTTGACCGCACTGACAATGGCTGGGTGGCATAAAGTTTTTGTGAAAGGACCGTCCACAGATTTGAGAACAACTAACCCTGAGGTAGGACCGACAACGGGATCAACAATAAACTGAATTCTTCTGTGTCGGAAAGTGGAGAATTTTTAGATGTCCAAACTGTCAGATTTGATCAACAATCCAGAAATGATCCCTGATTCAATTGAAAAATTGTGCGCCCACTCGAAATCCATTTTATCCAGAGGATTGATATACTGTCTTCTGGGGTGGGGCCTCCTAGCGAATGGAGATGAAGTTCGACATTCCTTTCTTGGAGTTGGCAAAGCCAACCGCAGTGTCATTGTGGGAGAGGATGGTGAAGTGAAATGGAAAGTGGACTTGCCTGCCAGTGATGGTTGGGTTTTGTCCAATGGGAATGTGCTGTTGGCGGTTTACCCAAATCCTGAGTTTCCGAATGGAGGCGTGGTCGAAATTGATCGGGATACGAAAGAGTATGTTTTTTCCTATCAGGGACAGCAGAAAGAAATCAGCTCGGTGCAATCTTTAAGTGACGGAACCTTGCTGGTGGCCGAGTTGGGTCCGGAGCCAAGAGCGATTGTTCTGGATCGGTCGGGTAAGGTGGTTCATTCCATGCCGTTGCAATGTCAGAAGGAGAATGCTCACATGCAGACACGAATGCTCAGGGTATTACCCAATGGGAATTACATAGCGCCTCACCTGTTGGATTTTGCGGTCAAAGAGTATGTTCCCGCAACTGGCGAAGTAGTTCGGGTGATTCCTACGGATGATCGTGGAAGAGCAAAGCATGACTGGCCTTTCACTGCAATTCGCCTGGAGAATGGAAACACTCTGATTGGCTGCACGAATGGGAATCGTGTGATTGAAGTGAATGCTGCCGGGAAGATTGTCTGGAGTGTGGACAACGATGACATTGGAGAGCCACTGATTGATGATGCTTGCGGAGTTCAACGTTTACCTAACGGCAATACGGTGATCACCAGTTATCATGCTTCAGGAGATAAAGTGAAGTTATTGGAAGTCACACCCTGCAAGAAAGTTGTCTGGACATTCAGAGGAATGCCAGCTGGATTTCATCACTTTCAGATTCTAACAACCAACGGCGCGCCATTGAAATCAAATGGGCTGCGCTGATATCGTCAAGGGTGTGATTGATACAGGGTGGCGTCCTGGGAACGCTGAGCCCCAGCTCGGCGAGTAGAGACGGCTTTTGAAGTGGGCTGAACTGTAAACAGCCACCTGCCTTTATTCACACCCAATCCAGTTCAGGAATTTTTTATACTGGAAACCTGAATAATGCCCAAAAGCGCCTAAGTCCAGGCGCTTTTTACCTTGTTCTATTATCGTCTCATTGCTATCTATCGATAAAACAAATTTACCTGATCCTGACAATTTAAAGGGGTTGATCAGCTTTTGAATTCAAGCAATCATCGAGGATGGCGCTGTGTTTGCTGATACGGAGATGTGTGTCAGGCTTTGGCTTGTTGGAGAAACTTTCGGGATTTCAGATTCTTGGGGTTAGAATGTATCGTCGAATTAAATTATATCTAAATGTTTTGAGCTGCCAGGCTCTGGCAGGCGCTGTTTTCTTTGCCTCCACAGTTTTTAGCCAGGCTCAATGGAGAACTCAGTCCTTCGATCTCGTCACCGGCTTCAATGCGATTTACCTGCATGTGGATGGATCTCATGTGCCGGTGGATGAGCTGGTCGGTGACGCTCCGATTACAGAAATCTGGATGTGGAATCCGCCTGCCAGTTCGACACAATTTGTCACTTCCGTGGAAAATCCGACATCCAATGGATCCAACTGGTTGCAGTGGAAACAGGGAGAAGTGGAGGATCTGAAGAAAATCATTGGTCCAGCAGCTTATCTGGTTCGGGCCACCTCTGATTTCACCTGGAGTATCAAAGGCAAACCCAGGCTGGAGAATTACCGATGGAACACTGACGGACAGAACTTCATTGGGTTTCCGATTGCGGCAGACCAGACAAATCTAGTTTTCGACAACTTTCTGGGCAAGAACCCGGAACTGCAATTTGCAGTGAATGAGATCTTTCACTACATCGGGGGTGACCTGGAATCCGGTTTGATCGCGTCCAGTCCTTTCAGTCTGAATATTAAGCGAGGAGAAGCTTACTGGATAGATGCGGACGGTCATTACAACGATTATTTTGGTCCAT
>JAUIHU010000037.1 GCA_030432175.1 Verrucomicrobiia bacterium
CAGCCGTGTATGTCCTGATCAATGTTCCGCGATCAAGTACTCCGGCAATGTTTTCCAATCCTTCCGAAATCCTGACTCCATCAATTGCTGTTGGAATGGAGGGGAATGTACTGAGCACTCTTCTGGGATCCATCCCTTTCTCGAAAGGAGCGTAGCGTTTCGGATCAAAGGTCTCCGTGCTGGCCATGCCGCCACCCATCCAGAGAACGATCACCGTGTCGGCTGTTGCTTCAGGAGTTTCCAACTTTTCACTTGCGAGAGCTTTGGGAAAGCCCGCGCTCAGGGCCCCCAATGTAGCGGCGCTGGCTGTTTTTAGAAAATCGCGTCGTTTGATTTCAGATAATCGGTTCATACGCAGTCGGCAAGTGTCCGATAATTGGACATCTGTTAGGTCTGTCGGGCATTATTGACTTTCCAATAATCAACATGGAATATGCCCGATAATCAAGCAAATCAACATTAGCGACAGGTGATTTAAATCCCAAATCGACGCGTCAACGGCTCGAAAAGATCAATCCTTCTGTCCCTGAAAAATGGCCACTCCGTACGAACCGCGTCCAACGAACCAAGGTCGACTTCCTGCACCAGCGTTTGTTCCCGGTCCTCAGCGGCTTCCGCCAGAGTTTCTCCCATTGGCCCCGCAACAAAGCTTCCACCCCAAAACTCCAATCCACCCTCAGGCGTGGTCTGTTCCCATCCCACTCGATTAATAGCCGCAACGTAGAGTCCGTTAGCGATAGCGTGTGATTTCTGAATACTCCGCCAGGCTTCACGTTGAATATCTCCCCGCAATGGCTTTTCTTCAGGTATCCATCCTATTGCTGTTGGATAAAACAAAATCTCCGCCCCCTGCATCGCTGTCAAACGCGCAGCCTCCGGATACCACTGGTCCCAGCAAATCAAAACACCGATCTTTCCATAACGTGTGTCCCAAACACGAAATCCTAAATCACCTGGAGTAAAGTAGTATTTCTCCATGAATAAAGGATCATCCGGAATATGGTTTTTCCGATAAATCCCCAATAGCGATCCATCCGCATCAATAATTGCGGCTGTATTGTGATAAAGCCCGGGGGCCCGTTTCTCAAAGAGTGAAAGAATGATCACGACTTCTCTCTCCCTGGCAATCTCCTGGAATCTCGCGGTGGTTGGCCCGGGAATGCTCTCGGCTAATGCAAAATTCTTCTGATCTTCACACTGACAAAAGTACTGCGATGTAAAGAGTTCCTGAGTGCAAATAATTTGAGCGCCCTGATCGGCAGCTTGATGAACTAAATGAACAGCTTTTTCTATATTGGTCCCAACATCTTCAACACAGGCAGATTGAAGAAGACCAATGGTCACTACGTTACGCGTTTTATCCAAATTCATACAAAAATCTCACCAGGGCTAACGCCCTTAGCTACGCACGGGTCGCCCAGAGGGCTAAGAAGTCAGCTGATAGTTGTTTGTTCACGGAGCAATTCATCCTTCACGCTTCATCCTTTAGAAGCCCTGGAGGTGTCGGGCGTTCCATCACGATGGTGCATCCACGGGTTGGATCAAGATTTCGGTTGCTGGATGACTCGAAGAGTTTCTGTGTGTATTTGCCCAGAGTTTCGTTAGTCGGACCGTACCCATCGGAATAAATATATCGTTCCAGGGCATCCAGGAGTTCATCGGCGCTGCTGTAACGCTGGTTCAGATCTCTGGCCAGAGATTTCTGCAAAATCGCGTTCAGGTCTGCGTCAATTTTTGGACTCATCTCAGTGAAATCAGGGATAGGCATCTGCAAGATTCGCTCCCTGGAATCCTCCATGGTGGCGCCCTTGAAAATGTTCTTTCCAAGCAGTAAATGAGCCAGCACCACGCCTGAGGAAAAGATATCCGAACGCTTGTCGGTTATCTGAAAATCTGCTTGTTCCGGGCTCATGTAATCAGCCTTTCCCGCGACTATCTCACCCTCATTATCGATCAGAAAACCCCTGGCTTTAGCGATACCAAAATCAGTCAGTTTCACATCGCCCTCAAAGGCGATCATGATGTTTTTGAAACTAACATCCCGGTGTACAATACCCAATGCGTGACCATCTTTGCCAGTTTTAGCATGCGCATAAGCCAGTCCTCTAGCAACCCGACTCACAATAAATACCGCAAGATCCACGGGAAGTTCTTCGTCCTTGATTCGCAACTGCTGGGCAAATTCCTCCAGATTGACGCCTCGGATCAATTCCATGGCGATAAAGTACATCCCTTCAGCCTCTCCCAGATGGTAGGTCTGCACAATATTGGTGTGGATTAAATCTGCTACCAACTTGGCCTCACCGGTGAAGTTATCAAAAAAGTTCTTTTGAGCAGCAAACTGCTCTCGAATCAATTTTAATGCCACACGCTTGACGAATCCATTCACCCCTAATTGATTGGCTTCGTAAACAATACCCATGCCCCCTTCCGCTATTTTGCGGACGATTTTGTAGGAGAGCTGATTACTGATGGTTTGATTTAACTCCACGACAAACGTTATGTTCGTGAAAAGCTGGTCTAAGTCAAGGAATTGCGGCAATTTCAGCTCTCAGTCAGGCGCCGTCCAAACATTGGGTATGATTGCATCCAGGCCCATCAATCTTCCGCATTTGGGGCTATTCTCTCTATCTCGGCGGCCAGGGAAAAATCCTTTTCAGTCAAACCACCTTGATCATGTGTCGACAAAGTCAGCGTCACTTTGTTCCAACGGATATCAATGTCAGGATGATGAAAAGCCGATTCAGCCAACTGAGCTACTGCCCCGACAAACAGAATTGCATTAGGAAAATCTTTCGTTTGATATGTTTTAAAGATGGAATTTCCAGATTTTTCCCAACCGGTTAATTGGCTGAGTTTCATTTCAATTTCGGTTTTGTTCAGTAATCCCATACTTTCAGACTAAACCTCAGACCCTGCAGCGTCAAACCAGCCCGAATATCGACCCCATCTCCACCGGAATACTGCGAGGTTTTCCATTCCTGGCGTCTACAAAAACCCATTCCGTTTCCGCCTCAGCGATCAACTTTTCTGAATCCTGATGAATAAACCTGTATTTTCTCAACGACATGACTCGTTTTAAATTCTCCACCCAGGTTTCCACCCGAATCGATTCATCTTTCCATGCCTGATTTTTGTAGCGTATGGCATGTGAACGAGCAAACCAGGTTGCGCCCACCGACTCAGTCAAGTCCTGGCACCCGCTTTCGCCAGCATGAAGAATGGCTGCCCGCTGCATCCAATCCACGTATCGAACATTGTTCACATGACCATTCCCATCCACATCCGATTCATCCGGAACCCAGATCACTGAAAAAATACAAGGCATAACGCAATCATCATTCATCATTCATCATTCATCATTCATCATTCATCATTCGTCGTTCTTCACCCATCACCAGGGCTAGCGCCCTTCGCTACGCACGGGTCGCCCGGAGGGCTAAGAGATCAGTTGGGTGTTGTTTGTTTTCGGAGCATTTCACCCTTCACCCTTCACCCATCCCCCATCACCCCAGGTCAAACCGGGCTTTCGTGTGGATCTTTCCCCTGAACCAGTCGGACAATATCTTCCAGGATGAAGTATCCGCACGGAACAAGAAACAGGGTGACGAATGTAGCGAAGATCACACCAAATCCCAAAGATACCGCCATCGGGATGAGAAACTTCGCTTGCACACTTTTCTCCAGGAGCAGCGGAGTCAGTCCAGCGAAAGTGGTTAGGGATGTGAGCAGAATCGGACGGAACCTGGCTGCGCCCGCTTCGCGGATCGCCGAATGCAGTTCAGCATGTTCCTCACGGCGACGGTTCACGAAATCGACCATTACCAGACTGTCATTCACAACCACACCTGTCAGAGCCACAATTCCAAACATCGACAGAACGGTCAGATCCATGCCCAAAATCAAGTGTCCCAGGATGGCGCCGATGATACCAAACGGAATCGCGCACATAACGATCACAGGTTGAATATAAGATTTAAACGGGATCGCCAACAAGGCATAGATCATGAACAGCGCGAGTATGAACCCTGAAATCAACCCACCTACAGTCTCACCCTGCTCTCGGCGTTCTCCCTCGAAGGTGTAAGTCACTCCGGGATAATCCTGCAGGATTTCCGGTAACACCGTATCCACCAGCGAAGCCGTGACTTCGTTGGCGTTTGCTTTTGCTGAATCCACATCAGCAGTCACATTAATCGTTCGTTGTCGATCAGCGCGTTTGATGGTTGAAAATCCACGTCCCATCTCAACCAGAGCCACGGAACTGAGAGGTATTTCACGCCCATCCGGCGTGCGAAGTCTCATTTCCTCAAGAGTGTCCAGGCTCTTGCGTTCTTCCTCGGGGTAGCGCACCATCACCTTGATTTCCTCACGACCCCGCTGAATACGCTGCGCCTCTTCTCCATAAAAAGCCTGCCGAACTTGCCTGGCCAACATGGCCGTGGTCAGTCCATACGCTTCCGCCTCAGGCTTCAAACTCAGCTTTAACTCACGTTTCCCTCCCTGAAAGGTATCTTTGATTTCAACAACTCCCTGAAATTCAGCCAATTTTTCTTTCAATTCATCGGATGCTTTCCGCAGATCATCAATGTTGTTTCCGGCCAGCTGGACATTGATGGCTTCTCCTGGCGAGAACAGTGAAGATGTGAATGTCAGTTCTTCAGCGCCAGGAATCGGGCCGACAAGATCCCGCCAGGTGTTGGCAATCTCCTGTCCGGTCATCTCTCTTTCTTCAGACGGAGCCACTTCCATGTGCACCTCCCCCAGATGGCCTCCCGAGTAATTGATCGCTGCCCGTCCTGCTGCCATACTTTGTGCAGTTCGGTAAGGTTGTTCACCGACCGAAGCCAGCATATGCCGTATCAGATTTTCACCTCCCGGCTCTTTCTCAGCCAACTGGTCCCGCAGTTCAAATGCCGCGGATTCAATTCGCCGAACGTATTTCTCAGTTACTTCGGCAGAAGTGCCTTCCGGCATCACCAGCATTGCTGCCACGTTGTCACTTTCCACAGCAGGAAAGAAATTAAATTTCAACCAGCCACCCTGGACAAATCCTATGGTGACACAGAACACCAGAATCCCAAACCCTACGGTCGCGTAACGAAAACCAAGCGCGATTTCCAGCGCTGGCTTGTAGAACCGGTGAACAAAATCCTCCAGTCCATTCGCCAGTTTCGATTGAAACATTTTCCAGTAACGGGCAATGAAAAACTTCGGCTGTTCATCTTCAGGTTTCAAATTCCTTAAATGACACGGAAGAATCAAAAGGGATTCCACCAAAGAAAAAAGAATCGTCGGGATCACGATCAAAGGGATGACGCGCATGATTTTTCCAGTATTCCCTGGAATGGAAGTGAGTGGATAAAAAGCAGCTACTGTGGTCAACACAGCAAAGGTGACCGGGATCGCAACTTCCTTTGCCCCGGTCACTGCGCCCCGTATGCCGCCCCCTGATTTCTTGCGGTGCGAATAAATATTTTCCCCAACTACAATGGCATCATCCACCACAATCCCCAGAACCACGATGAAAGCAAATAATGAAATCAGACTGATGGAAACATCCAGTTCAGGCATCAACCAGACAGTTCCGAGGAATGACATTGGAATCCCCAGGCTGACCCAGATCGCCAACTTGAACTGTAGAAACAAGGCAAGAATCATGAATACAAGTAAAAATCCGGCCTGCCCGTTGCGAAGCAGCAACTCAAGGCGGCTGGTCAAGTAAGACGACTGATCCTGCCAGACCGTCATCTGTATACCAGCTGGCATCTTCGGATTATTTTCATCCACATACTTCTTAACGCTTTCTGCGATTTTCAATGAACTCTGCTTGCCCACTCGAAAGACTTGAACCACCACCGCGCGTGCGCCGTCAAACTTGCCTTCCTGATCCGTCTCGGCAAATCCATCCACAACATTGGCAACATCACTGAGAGTCAGTCGCGTTCCGTCAGGATTTGCACGAACAGTCAGTTCTTCGAATTCTGGTCGAACATACGCCTGTCTTTTAACCCGTAGTAAAACATCTCCACCAGTTGTCTTCACAGAACCTCCTGGTAAATCTATCGAGGACTGCCGGATCGCCTGCGCTACTTCATCAAGCGTCAAACCATATCGTCTCAAACTGACTTCTGAAACTTCGATTGAAATCTCATAAGGCCGAGCAATCGCCAAAGCTGTGAGAGTGATATCCGGCAGGATAGCCAACTCATCCCGCACCCGCTCACCAATTCGCTTCAGCGTCTTCTCATCAGCCTCGCCAGAAATCGCGATGTTGATGTCCTGTGCTTTCATCTCCTGCAACTGGACAATGGGCTCTTCGGCTTCATCCGGAAATGTATCAATGGAATCCACTTGGCTCTTTACATCATCCAGCAACTTTTCGATGTCGAAATCTTCCAAGGCTTCAATCGTCACTGAACCAGCTCCTTCCGCAGATGAACTGGTGATTCGCTTGATCCCTTCCAAACCCTGAATCTCTTCCTCAATCTTAATACAAATGCCTTCTTCCACTTCCTCCGGAGTCGATCCAGGGTAAGGAACAGACACTGTGATCATGTCCGATGGAGGTGTTGGGAAAATCTCTTTTTTGATGGAAGGGATCGCCACTAAACCGCCAACCACGATGAACACCATCAGCAAATTGGCCGCAACCTGGTTCTTAGCAAACCATTCTACGATACTTTTCATAAGGAATTCTTGAAATTGATTTTGAAAAATTTGGGTTGTCTCAGAGCGAGTATTCTGAAATCAACCAACCACTCAATTACCGGGATCATCAACGCCCGAATCGACACGAACCAGCATCCCGTCGGTCACAATGCTCAGTGGTGACGAACATACTTCCTCTCCATTGGACAAGCCTTCCCGAATCACCACGGTGTCTTCATTGCGCTGGATAACTTCGATCGGCCTGATGTCGATCTTGAAAAATCCGGATTCATCCGATCCCGGCAGCACAACCAAAGCTGTATCCCGATCATGCATGATTTCGCGAGGCAACTCCACGACGTTGGAAATCTCCCTTCCCATGATCTGCGCATGAACAAACATCCCTACAGCCAGCGGGGGACGATCCGGATGATCATTATCCAATGCGTAAGGTTGATCCACTCTTGCGACGATATTTATCATCCGTGTACGTGGGTCCACTTCTCCTTCCACTCGATCCAGCCGGGCCTCCCAGGTAAACTCTCTTCCACCGAAAGAGGCAGACAAATGAATCGGATGTTCAGAGTCCAGGTCAGCATTGGTGTAATCCAATGGTAATTCCAGGAACCGGGTTTTTTCGATTGGCAATGGCAACCGCACTTCTGCAACCTCCACTGAGTAGACACGAGCCACTCGTTCCGCATCTCTCAGAAACTGTCCAACATCCGCAAACTTCTCACGGACTCTTCCATTGAAAGGCGCTTGCAATACGGTCCTTTCCAGATCTTTTTCAGCTTTCGCAAGATTGGCCAGAGCGGCTCGCAGATTTGCTTCAGCCTCAGCCAACTGTGGCTTTCTCAATAACAGGTCAGAAGGTTCGCCTCGATTTTCCCCCAGACTTTCCCATTCCTGCCTGGCCACCTCAGCCTCGGCTTCCTGTGAAGATTTAGCCACTTCAGCGCGGGCCACTTCGGCTTTGGCCCGTTCAACGGCAGCCTCATAATCACTCGGATCGATCTTTGCCAAAGTCTCTCCTGCTTTAAAAAAACCTCCCGAAACCAGAGCGGGCGAAACTTCGATCAACTTCCCTCGAACTTCAGTAGTGAGATCAATCTCAGTAATTGAAGCCACTTCTCCCTGGCTGGTCTCAGTGGCTCGGTAACTTGATTTCGTTACCTTGATCACTTCTACCAGTGGAGGAATGACCTCCAGCGGACGGGATTCTGCTTTTTTGCCAAAGCTGACAAAGAGTTTCGCTCCGGCGATTCCTGCCAGAACAAATGCGATGGGAAGGATCCATTTGAGTTTTGAGTTCATGGAGTTGTTTGAGTTGTTATTTGGAAATCTATGATGCGTTGAATGAGTGACTTAACGGGTTTCATCCTGGGTTAACCAACTAACCACAGGAGCTTCGGTGGGCTCTGCTTCTGAAGCCAAATCGGGATTATTTTCTTCATCTGATTGAATCGATCCTGCCCCCAGAGCCAGGTATAGATTGACCCGGTTATCAATCCTGACTCGTCGCGCTGTCAGCCAACGACTTTCATTTTGCAACGCTGCTCGTCGGGTAGTGAGTGTGGTGATGAAATTAATCAAACCAGACTCATATTGAGATTCAGCCAGCTTTAACGCACGATCCGCTTCTTCTTTGGCAGAAAGCAATCTGGTTTCCTGCTCCTTGAGAAATTTCTCAGAAGCCAATGTGGACTCCACCTCGGCAAACGCGCTCAGAACTGTAGACTGGTACTCAGCCAGCGCCTGGGTGCGCTGCGCTTTGGAAAGTTGGTAGCTGTTCCACAAACGTCCACCCTGAAAGATCGGTTGAGCGAGATTGGCTCCCAAAGCCCAGACACTGAAATCAGAATTCGCCAATTCATCCAGTTCCGCTGTACTGGTCCCGCCGGATGCAGTTAATGAAATGCGCGGAAACAATGCTGCCCGCGCTTCCCGAATCCGGGCGCCTGAGGCAGCTAGTCGTCGTTCGGCTGCAATCAGGTCAGGACGTCTTTCCAGTATCTCGGAAGGCAATCCTGCTGGTGGCGCTTCAATACCCACTAACCATTCCCCTGCTGGTAGAATTTCTGCAGAAGGGTAACGTCCAATTAAAATCTCCAAACTTCTCAAAGCCTGGTCCTTTGCTCTCAGCTTCATCGCCAAATCCGCCTGCGCCACACTCGTTTCCTGACGAGCCAATCGAACATCCAGAGCAGACCGAACGCCGGTTTCATAGCGCTTCATGATTTTCTCTTCAGAACTTTGATAACTTTCGACAGTTTCCTCAGCCAAACGTACCTGCTCCACGGCTTCCATGGCAGCAAACCAGGATTTGATAGTCTGGCCAATTAATGAAAGTTGAGCTCCAACAAATTCGGATCGAGCGGCCTCGAAATCTGCGATGGATGCAGATTCAGCGGAACGGATTCTGCCCCAGATATCCAACTCCCAGCTCAATTGCAGATTTGCTCCGAATGTATCAAACTTGGCGCTGGAAACACCCCCCGACGAGCCGGGAATTGGCAGCCCAATGAAGTTCTGCTTTTGACGGTTACCCGACAGGTTGCCAGACACCTGTGGGTACATGTTCGCCCCGGCAATGCGCGCGGTACGCGAGGCCGATTCAAGTCTGGCAGCTGCAGCCTGTAAATCCTGGTTGTTCTTTAAAGCTTCCTGGATTGCTGATTGAAGTCCGGGAACTTCCCATTGTTTCCACCACTCGGTTAATGGCGCTTCAATGGATTCATGAGGAGCGTCCCAGACCTGGGGAGGATTGGAGGCCAATTCAGGGGACTCTTGTTTTGGTGACGAAACACATCCCGTCAGAAGGATGAGTCCGAGAAATAGATAAGCCAAATTTCTGGGTCGGTTTAAATAATGGAATACTGTCATGATCAGCGTTTAGGTTTGATTGAATGAAGATGGAAGTTCACTGGATTTCAAATCACGAGAGCCAGAGTCATCTGGCAGAAATGCGTTAAATACATCTTTGATAATGATTTTGTCGGTCGAAGGACAGGCGGGGTTGGAGGGAGCCAGCATCCCTCCCGCGACGAAATCAACCAGAAACATCACTTCACGTTCCGCAGTATGTGTGGGATCCACTCGGAGTAAAGTATCCTTCATTTTGCAAGGCATTGAAATTGTATGAGCCATGGAACCCAGCATGAATTGGAATCGCCAGAGGAGTTCTGATGGGGAGAGATGAACCAGAACTGAACCGAGCGCTTCAATGTAGCGATGGACCACTTCATCAAATTGGCGAACAAAAAACTCAAACAGCGCCTCATCGGGTTCAGTAAAAACACGACCCAGCACCTGCATAAACTGAGCTCCGCCTCCGGCTACATCATGACTTAATAATAACGGGGGTTCTACGAAAGCCCGAATAATCGCCTTCAATCTCAATTGGCCAGTGCGAGAAACCTTCTGTGATTGGGATGACTGACCTGTTGAAGCTGATTTTCGGCTGGAAGCCGCCCATGATTGTTGAAGTTCATCCAGGCTTTGAATACGTTCCTGATTAATAGGCTCGATTCGCCGGAGAAACATTTGCTGAATCAAACCCTCTTTGGAACCAAAGTGATAATTCACACCCGCCAGATTCACCCCGGCTTCTGCAACTATCATTCTGAGTGACGTGGACCCAAACCCCTGCGCTGCGAACAATCTCTCCGCTGCGTCAAGAATTCCAATCTGTGTTTCGGTCCAGGTCAAAATGAGTTGGGTTTGCTTGCTTTGGTTAGCCAAAATAATTTAAACGATTGTTTGAATCGAACGTTTGAAAAATCCTCTAACTCCAAGCATTTGTCAAGTTGTACTGGTAAAAAAATTGAGCCGCATGCGCTCCAGGCGCATGCGGCTGCGGTAATCGTTAATTAAGTAAAGTCCAGTTTAATCGCTGGACGGTTATTTCTCAGTCGCCAGGTATTGGTTACAAATCTTGTACCACTCTATCAGACATTCACGGTATGTTTCGTCTTTCTCTGATTTTTCTTTCGTCAGATTGGAAACATTCTGTTTAGCCGATTCCTGGATTATCTCCAGGCGAGTTCGAAGTTCATGAGCCAGATTCTGGATTTCTTCCACCAGTAGATTCCGTTTTGCAGGTTCGAGTTGCTGGTTCATGTGGATCTTTTTAACGATTTGTTTTTCATCCTCCCGGATCAGGGCCTTGGCGATCTGAAAATCACTCACCTTTTTCAGGTTGGAAGCCAGCCCCAATTTGTTCAGAGCCCAGATCACCATCTTGCTCGGATCAAACTGATACCATCTTACGCCATTTCGATAGTCATAAGGAAAAGTGTGGTGGAAGTTATGGTAGCCCTCACCAAACGTGATCAATGAAATCAGCCAGTTATTAACAGCCGTATGCTCGCTGGAGTAGGGCTGGCTTCCATAGTAGTGAGCCAGGGAATTAATCGAATACATGGCGTGGTGAATGAAAAGCATACGTAACAAAAAGGTAAACAGAAATGCTCCAATATAATCATTCGTTAACCAACCCACCAATAAGATTTGCCCGATATTTAAACCAAAAACCAATGGGGTGTAGAACCGATGCTGAAAAACTGCCATCTTGTTCTTGAAAAGGTCTTTGATGATAGACTCTTCCCAAGTGTTATTCTTGTAAAAGATCCACAAAATATGCGCATGCCAGAAACCCTCTTTAATGCTGTAAGGATCACGTTCGGTATCCACATGCTTGTGGTGCAGCCTGTGGTCATGGCTCCATTTCAGCGCTGTACTTGCAACCGCCAAGGTCCCAAAACAAAGCATAATGAACTCTATTACAGGATTTAATTGATAGGTCTTGTGAGAATAGTAGCGGTGATATCCAACCGTAATTGATAGACCACAACCCAGCATCAAAACTATGGTCGTCAATATCATTCCCAATGATGGCGCTCCATGAGAACTGAGGTAAAATGGCAGCATTGCCAGAAATAAGAGTGGATATCCTAACAAGAAGGCAACAACGTGCCACTGAATCTCCCGGTGTTTCATCGTACTTTTTTCGCGCGGTCTAATAAGAAAAATAAGTTTAATAAATAACAAATTGAACTCTGAATCAATTACAGCCGGGAATGCATTAGATGCAGAAAACCAGCGATAGTGTATCCACAGTTTTCAAGTTATCTGTCCAGCGTCTCAGGTCTGGAATCAGATTAGAATGAAGTTAGGTTGTCAGGGAATTGATGTAAAGCCATTTGGTACATATCTGACCAATCAGGGCGCGATTGAAAGAAGGTGGCTGATTTCCGTTTCCGCCAACTTCTTTTCTTATGTTGACTCCACTCGCCGAGCTGGGGCTCAGCATTCTCAGGACAACACGCATTTTCAGTCGCACTCAGCAAATCAGAGAGAGCTTTCGGCCGTCTGACCTGAATGTACTCAAAGATTCGATGCTGGATTTCTGCGGCGGGCTCAGGATAAATTGACCTGGATGCGCCCGATTATTGCCATTGCCACCAACACCTTCATGGAGATTATCCGGCAGCCGCTGTATTTCATTTTATTAGCGGTTGGCGCCGCTGCGATTCTCGTGCTGGGAAACTTGTACTATTTTGGTTTCGGGGATGATGCCAGTCTGGTCAAGAATACTTGCCTGGCCTGGATTTGGATGAACGGCGTTTTTGCTTCCGCCTTTTTTGCTTCCAACGCCGTCTTTCGAGAAATCAGATCCGGCGCTGCGCTCTCCACCTTATCCAAACCCATCTCCCGTCTGGCGTTCATTCTGGCAAAGTTTACCGGTATTGGAATTGCTCTCGGACTTCAAACGGTTCTGCTGACCATGAATGCTCTCCTCAGCAGTAGAATGGCTTTCGACGCTCACGGTGAACCGGAATGGTTTTCTTTAGGTTTGTTCTTCACCGCCATCTGCATCGCTTTGCTCATGTCAGGCTATTCAAATTTTTCCCTCGGTAAACCATTTACCGAATCCGCCACATGGAACCTTTCCATTGCCATCATCTTTTCGTTTCTGGCGATAAATCTCCTGGATCGAAATCAATCCTGGCAGACATTTGGAGTTGGGGTGGACTGGCGAATTGTTCCAGCTGCATTTCTCGTTTTGTTATCCATCTGGATGTTGTCCGGAATCGCTGTGGCCTGTTCCACCAGACTGGACTGGATCGCGACGTTAATGCTCTGCGCCGGTTTGTTCATGATTGGATTGATGAGTGATTATTTGATTGGACGCCATGTTGAGCAATCGACGTTGATGCGTATCATTTACGCTCTGACACCCAACTGGCAGGTTTTCTGGATGGCGGACACTCTGGAAACCACGCAAAAACAGATTCCCTTCCAGTACGTGCTGCAAGCATTACGCTATTCACTGGGCTTTATTATTGGATCGCTCACACTGGCTATTGCCCTTTTCGACAAAAGGGAGTTGAGCTGAATTGAACGGAGAGTTGTTGTACTGAATCTTATTTAACAGTGACTAAATCAAATCATGTGGGCCATTATTAAACTGACATTTCAATCTGCCATTCGCCTCAAGGTGGCCCAGGCACTTGGTCTGGCGTTGTTTCTTTCTGTCATTTGCCTGCCTTTTCTGATTCAACATAATGGATCCGCCGAAATGTTTTCCCAGGTTTTCCTGACTTACACACTGCGAGTTTCAGTTGGACTCCTCGGTATGGCGACTTTATGGATGGCTTGCGCTGGACTAGCTTCAGATCTGGAAGGCGCGCAAATCAGTCTGCTACTGACCAAACCCTTGTCGCGATGGAAACTCTGGATCGGTAAATGGTTGGGGATATTGGCTCTGAATGGAGTCATCCTGACCATCACCGCTTTCCTCATCTACGGATTGATGGTCTTTCAAGCGCAGAAGCTGGACCCTGAACAACAGGAGATTTTCAAGAAACAAGC
>JAUIHU010000715.1 GCA_030432175.1 Verrucomicrobiia bacterium
TGCTTTTAATAATGCGGATGCTCCAGTCTTTTTGTTATCTACTCCGCGGGCGGGGTCGACATTGATGCGGGTGATGTTGTCGGGGCATCCGGAGCTGTTTTGCCCTCCTGAAATGCACCTGGCTCCGTTTGACTCTCTTCAGGATTGGGAGCTGGCGTTGCAGGGGAAACAGTCCTTTCTGAAGGAAGGGTTGATGAGGACGTTGATGGAGTTGGGGGCATCTGAGCCTTCAGTAGCCCAGCAGCAGTTGGAAGAATGGAAACGATCCTGTCCGGACATTCGTTTTGTTTATGAACGGTTGCATGAGCGATCTGGCGGAAAACGTGTTGTGGACAAATCTCCATCCTATGCTGAATCCATGGATTGGTTGAAGCGCACTCTGAACATTCATCCGGAGGCGCAGTATATTCACTTGGTTCGGCATCCACTGGCAGTTGCCGAGTCATTTGTCAGAAATCGATTCGATCGTCTGCTTGGGATCGAAGACGATTCGCCGCAAACATTTGCGACGCAGATGTGGTTGAGGTTGAATGAAAATATCCTGCAGTTTTTTGAACCGCTTCCCGAAAACCAGAAGCTGATAGTGCAGTACGAATCGCTGGTGAGAGATCCGGAAAAAGAATGTCGACGGATCTGTGATTTTCTTCAGATTTCGTATGATCCGGCAATGGTTCACCCGTATCAATCCGGACGGATGACCGATGGGGTTCATGCCAGTTCGATAGGAATCGGTGATCCCAATTTTCTGAAACGGCATAACATTGAATCGGAACTTGCGGATGCATGGCGGGAGCGTTTGAGCGAATGGCCGATGACATTTAGTCCGGAGATTCAAGGCCTGGCTGAGCAGTTGGGGTATGATCTGGATCTGGACGCGAAGACTCATCCTGAAAACTCACAGGCATCAAGAATCTCTACCAATCCAAGTGGATTCAAGCCGTTGAGACCCACTCCAGCTCAGCAGGTGTTTGAACTGGAAACCAACGGTCGAACGGACTGGTGGATTGAACATCTGGTGGATCTGGAGATCCCTGGCGGACTCAGCTTGGAGCGTCTTTCGTTGGCATGGTCCAGGTTGGTAGATAAACATCCAGCGCTGCAGATGCGATGGAATCGGGAATCTGGATTATGGAGTCCAGTGGCGAGCGTCAGTGATTGGGAAAATGCTGTAGATATACAATTCCTCGAAATGGGGATGGACCCTAATCCTGACACAGCAAAGCCCACGGGAACTGTTTTTCAACCCTTCAATCCAGAAGGAAGTGGCGCCGCATTAGATTCCAGGCCTTATATTAGAATTCGGGTGATGCCGCTCGGGAAAGACAAGTATAGGTTGTATTTTAATTACCACCACTTTATTGGCGATGGCGTTTCCTCGGGCTGGATGTTTAAAGATTTGGCTCGAGCATTGACCGGGCGTGACTTGGACTCTTGTCGTGGGAAGTCGTTAACGGATTACATGACGAAGATGGAGTCTGTAGATCCTGGGGTAGATCTGGACTACTGGCGACGACAAATGAGTGAATCATCCAATCAAGTGATTGATCCGGGCTTACAATCCGAAGAGGAAACTGTATTTCGCGACATCCCTGTCTGGAGCGCTATTCATCGCGGGAATGGAAACGGGAACTGGAATGGGAATGGAGTTCCTCAGTCGTCTGTTGGATTTTACACAATGGCCAGCGGTTTGTATGAGGCGATGCGTCAGTTGGGTTTTGGAGATTTTCCTGTGATTGCGCATCGGTTGCATGGGCGACGATTGAAAGAATGGGGTGAATACCCGGATCTCATTGGGTTTCTTGCCTATGATGTGCCTCTGGAAGCGAATTGGAGTGGAGTGGCCCCCGATGCCTTTCAACGCGCTTTTGAATCCATTCCACACGGAGGCGTCGGTTACCCATTGCTCCAGCTCAAAGGAGAACTCCCTTCACCGTCCAGTCTTGCGAAGGTGCGACTGAACTTCCAACCCTTTTCACGCAATGTGAATCAAACAGGTCTCTCCGTGTCGCGTCATTTCTCAAGATCGATACATGCGCCTGGATCGCTCCGGCAGTATCCAATAGACATCGCGGTTCGATTCTCTGGAGAAAGACTTTACTTGTTAGCGCGTCATACACCGGGCTGTGTTGCAACATCTGAAGTAGAGCAACTATTGGATTTGTGGGTTGGGTTGATTCGGGAGAAAGGATTGCAACATGCTTAGCGCAATCTGGAATCTGGGTTTGGGATCGCTGTCGTGGGTCTGGTCAGAATTGATCCGTCGTTTCCTGCGTTGGGCATTGAATCAGCGATTGAAGAAAAAGCCTGCACTGGCTCGAAGCTGGCGAACGATTTCAAAAGAGATGATTCAACAACCGGGAGCAATGGCGTCGCTGCTAACGACGGCCCCAAGGTGGAATCCACACGCAGTGATTGCAACGACAGGTCCGATACCAGTTCAGAAAGAAATCAGTATCGATTGCGAAGTCTGTCATGCATCTGCCGGAGAGTGGACCGTGGT
>JAUIHU010000716.1 GCA_030432175.1 Verrucomicrobiia bacterium
TGCCCAGAAGAACGCAAGCGTCATTGGTTAAATATCGAGTTGGAAAGTTATCCGTCCCATCCACGACCACATCATAAGGACGCAAGATATCCAGAGCATTATTTGAAGTTAGTGGATCAGTAAACAAGTCGACCTGCACATGGGGATTCAGTCTTTCAATTGCTTCCTTGGCTGAGTCCGTTTTGAGGCGTCCGGAATCAGCTGTGCCATGCAGGACCTGGCGTTGGAGATTGGACTCATCCACTCGGTCGAAATCGACTATACCCATTCGACCTACACCTGCCGCAGCCAGATACATTGCAATCGGAGACCCGAGTCCGCCTGCGCCGACACAAAGCACACTGGCAGATTTAAGCTTTTCCTGACCGGCTTTCCCTACTTCCGGCAGAATCAAATGCCGCGCATAACGTTTTATCTCATCATGATTGAGATCCATAAGACCTGAAATCATAACCCGTTTAAGCAGCGACGGTCGAGTTTTAGAGAGGTAAAAATTATTTGACCTGAGTTATGGAAGAAAAAAAGAAATTTCACGAAAAGACGCTAAGGCGCAAAGATTGAGAGGAATATTGAGGAGTACAACTTCGTACCAGATTATGATTCAGAGTGAATGAGAAAAAAATGAAAATATTCTGGAAAGTGGTGGCTGGACCCGGGATCGAACCGGGGACACACGGATTTTCAATCCGTTGCTCTACCTACTGAGCTATCCAGCCGAATGGAATCTTGTTTCAGCGGTGATTGTTCAGCTCGCTGAAGTGGTTGGGACAGTAGCGAAAAGATTTTGTGATTGGCAAGTGGTTTTTTGAAAAAGATTCAGAATCGCTTTTCACCAAGCCGCCGCGTAGGGTTATTTAGATGAGAATTCAGTCCAAATTATTAAGGCGCCTGGCTTATTTGCTCGGATTCTTGATCCTTCTTTTCGGTGGGCTTTGGTTTTACCCCGAACCTGAACCTTTCCAGGATCCAGACCGCTTTGTCATTGAACGTCCTGAACTGGATCCGGAGGAAAACGCCTACGTCGTTTGGGTGGAAATCCTGAAGGAGATCCAAACTCTCTGGAGCGTCGAGGAACAGGAAGCTTTGCATCAGGCATTGAAGGATCCGTCCCAAGCTGGACCGATCCGAGCGGCTTTGGAAGTGTTGATGGATGATCCGGAGGAAAAGGACGTACTTCAGCGACTGGATCAATCTCTCGCGCTAACGCAAGCGGTCAGCCCGCTGGAAAGACCTCATGCCACCTTGAAGGACGAAAGCCTGGATTTCTTGATTCTGTCTCGTTTTTACATCGCACAAGGATGGTTGTTTCGGCATCAGAACCAGTGGGAGGAGGCCTTTGCAAGCGGATTAAAAGCCATTCATCTGGGGAGGGTACTACAGCGATCGCATGGATCATCCAGATTTTATTTGTTGGGGAGTGGAATTGAATCACATGGCCTGCGACTGATTCAGAAACTGGCTGCGGCTCCGGAAATGAACGATGAAATCCTGCTGCTGGCGGTTCAGAACTCGCTGGAAAATTTGAATGAAATTTTGGGTGTCAAAGAATTGGATCCACAAAACATCCTGAAAGAAAGGTTTGTGAAAATCCTGAATTCAGAGTTTTTGGATGTCCAGGATACTCAGCAGCAGTGGAGACGGCGGGCTTGTCTGGAAGCGTTGCAGAATGAGGCGGATTTTCTGACGGATCTGATTTCCAATGAGGAGTGGTTTATGGATCAGGAAATGACCTGGTTTCAGAAGGTAGCGCCCAGGATGAATTACTTCCTTCTGTATAATCCGACCAAAACCGGGGCATTGATAGGTGAATATCGTCAGAAGCTCACCGATTTTTATGGGCGTCCGTATATCGAATTTGCAGAAGATTTTGACATGCAAATACCTTCAGCCGGTGAGATTTTGTTTTCCTTACCGTCCGGCAATGCTTTTGGAAATCTGATCAGTAGCATTTTGTCTCCAACCATGCAGGTAATATTGATGCGGGATATTGTTTTGAGGACTCGGCTAAACGGTACTTTAGCCACATTGGCATTGAAACGATATTATATCAAATCTGCTGAAAACCCTAATTTCTCTATCGAAACACTTCACGGCAGAGTTCTAGGCGCCTTCCAAAGCTCTGGTTATCTACAAAATCCGCCCCTGGATCATTTCAGCGGAGAAGATTTGAGGTTGGAGTGGAAAGAAAAAAATCATGCCATTTTCAGCTCCAAAGGCCGCGATATGATGGAGTCTGAGGATGATTTGACCTTTCCCGTTTGGTTTGGAATGGATCCGGATCTTGCTCAGGGATCCGGCGGTTTGTAGAGTACCCGTCTATGGCTAGCGCGGACTTTGTACATTTACACACCCACACAGAATTTTCACTGCTGGATGCGGCAGGGAAAGTGGGGCCATTGGTCCGACAGGCAGCTCAAATGGGGTTTCCCGGGCTGGCCATGACCGATCATGGCAACATGTTCGGGGCGATCGGGTTTTATCAGGCAGCCAAAGCCGCGGG
>JAUIHU010000038.1 GCA_030432175.1 Verrucomicrobiia bacterium
CAATGTCCAATCTGGATCATTCCCACTGAATTGGTTGATTACAACGCAGACGTATTAAAGCGCCTGGTCTTGAAACAGAGCAGGATTTGGGGTTGGGATACTGATTCGGATTGGGAGTACTGGTTAAGAGAGCGGATTGAGTGGGTTAACACAGTGGTAGACCGGATGGTTGTCGCTTGTAGCGATAATCCTCAAGGGTTGAATGTTCAGGTTGAGCCTTATGTTTCTTGGGCGCTTAGCAGGTCTAAAGAAAATGATAGCGACTACGGAGTGAAATCTGAATCCATTGAAGTTTTGAAGAATTTTGACACAGTCAGAGTCGTGGACTCATCGCTGCCTTGGTCGAGGCGCAAGATTCGGCTATTGAATGCTGCTCACACTCTTCTGGTTGAGTTGTGGATAAGTCAGGATAGGAAACCGATGTTTGTCAGAGAAATCATGGAACAAGCATCCGTTAAGGAGCAGCTCCGTGAGATCCTCTATACTGAAGTCAAACCTACACTGGATTCGACATTGATGGACATTGATGCCTATGTTGAGTCAACGATTGAACGTTTTTGTAATCCTTATCTGGATCACAGGCTTGAGGCCATAGCCATGGGTCATGAAACAAAGATTAAAACGAGAGTCCTACCGATTATCAGAGATTATGAAAAACTTTTTGGTTCTCCTCCCACACATATTTCACGTTGGTTAAAAAAATAATATTTTTTTTGAAGAATCGCTTTGAGTGTTTCGTCCAAAATGCTTGAGCGTGTTAACGCGTTCCATTATTGCGGGCAATTTGTAGTCAACTAAATTGACATTGAATTAAAAGACAGACGTAGTATAATTTAATAATAAACAGCATGAAAAAGAAAGCCACTTATCTTTCTAGAATTGAATGGGAACTCATGAAAATTTGCTGGGACAAAGGTAAAACCACAGCAAAAGTCATTCATGAAGAATCTCTGAAAATCAAGGAAAGAGGGTATCAGACTATCAAGACCATGTTGGATCGCATGGCCGTCAAAGGGTTCCTTGAGAGAGAGCGTTTTGGTCCTGTCTGGCTCTACAAGCCGACAGTTTCCCGAAGCAAGGGAACCATGAAGGAGATTGGTGATTTTGTAAATCTGGTGTTGGATGGATCGCATCTTGCATTGTTCGAACATTTTCTAAGGTCTACCGACAAAGATTCAGAGGACTTCAAGACCTTGAAGAAAATGATTCGTGATTTTGAGAAAGGCAAACTGGAATCCACCTTTACATTAGACAGCGAACCAGTCACAACAACTGAAACCAAACAGAAATCTGCTGCGCCCCGCAAAAGAACGACCACTCGCAGCAAAGGAAAAAAAAGTAAGTGAAAATGGATCTGTGACTCGAACCTCAGAATAAAATTATTCATCCAACACCGCTGCAAATATTTTTATTGAATTTAAGGAAATACGCTCTTCAAGGGCGTATTTTTTTTGTAAATTGATTTCGAACGTCAGAACTCATCATTGGTGTTTCAAGGCCAGTAAACATTGATGCGAGACCATATTAAACATTTTAACAGTAAAGGAATTCGAGGACATCTGTGTTTCGATTAGCGAGAAAATTTCAAAGTCTTCCTAAAAAGGCCCGAAATGGCATAGGAGCGATTCTGTTTGGTATTGGAGGAGGGGGAATAGCGGCGCTGTTCCATTTAACTGTTCACCGACTGGATCATGCGGGGTTGCGGCATTTTGCCGAGATGGAAACAGGGTCCTTTCTGCTTTGGAGTTTTGTCCTGATAATGGCAGGATCACTGATTGCTGGATTTCTGCTGGGCAAGTTTTGTCCGGATGCAGCGGGCAGTGGAATTCCACAATTGAAACTGGCATTTTGGAAGGAGTTTGGGTTTATCCCATGGCGTGTCGTTTGGGTGAAATGGATTGCTGGAGCGATTAGTATCGGAACGGGATCCAGTCTTGGGAGGGAAGGGCCCAGCGTTCAATTAGCTGCTGGGGTGGCGTCCAACATGAGTGGCGTCCTTGGAGCCCCAAAGCAGAAGCGCCGAAGCGCGGCTGCTGCTGGAGCTGCGGCTGGATTAGCAGCGGCATTCAATACACCGCTTGCAGCAATCACATTCGTATTGGAAGAAATCGTCGAAGATTTAAACAACAGTCGATTTTTAGGAAGTATACTTCTAGCGTCGGTAATTGGAGCCTTTATGGTCTATGCTTTGGTTGGGGTGAACCCGGCATTTATTATGCCACGCATGGATTTCCCTGACTGGTACGTTTATTTACTGGCTCCCATCGTGGCCGCTGCGGCTACTCTGGTAGGCGCCTTATTCCAAAAAGCTACACTTGGTCTCAGGGGCTCATGTCGCACTTTTTTTGCTCCTGTCCCGGTCTGGTTACGTCCGGCCTTAGGTGGTTTGGTAACATGGGGCATCGGAGTGACGGTCTTTTTAAATACCGGAAGCCTTGGCGTTTTTGGTCTGGGATACGAAGATCTGACGGCAGCTCTGAATAATCAATTGCCCTGGAAACTCGCCGGAATCCTGTTAGGAGCCAAGTTGTTAGCCACTATTTGCTGTTATGGTTTCGGAGGATGCGGCGGAATTTTTGCGCCAACACTTTTCTTTGGAGCTATGTGTGGAGCATTTTTAGGTGGCGGGTTGGGTTGGATTTTACCAATGAGTTCAACCGATCAAATCGCTCTGGCGGTTGTTGGAATGACATCCTGCATGACTGCCGTTGTTCGCGCTCCTATCACCGCCATCCTGATGGTATTTGAAATGACTCATCAGTTTTCACTGGTTCCAGCCCTGATGTTGGGGGCTCTGGTATGCGAAGGAATCGTTTATTTGCTAAGTCGAAGAAACTTCTATGAAGAAGCTTTGATGCAGGATGGCCACGAGTTGGAACACATCATGCCACCCAGAGATTTAAGGAGTTGGCGACAATTACCGGTTTCAGTGATCGCGAAAGGCTCCGCTGTTTGTGTCAATGATAGAGATCCAGATACATTGCGATCCATTATCGAGACCAAACCTTATGAGCGGTTTCCATTGGTTGAAGACGGACAATACAAAGGTGTACTTTCCAGGGAAGAAATTCGGCTGGCTTTGAAAGAAGATCGAATTCCCGTTCCAGTGGACGCTCCTCAATGTACACGGAGCAGCATGATTAAAGACATTCAACTGAAACTGATAGAATCACCACTTGGGATTGTTATTGTAACGGATAGAAGCGAAAATCTACCGTTCAGCGTGATCACATTACATGATTTACTCCGCGCCGAAGCATCTCTATCGGAAAAGACTGATGTTGATTGACCTTTTCAATTGTTCAGAAGCTGAATTGAAAGCTTGATCACTCAGTTTCTATTCAGCTTCCTTTTCAATTTCAGGCTCCCAATCAGGACATTCTATCGTGATATTTGTTTTGGAATTCCAGGAGATTTCTTCCTTGTTCAGGATTAAAACTCTTGGCAAACATTCCACAACATTCCCAAATAACTCAATCGTCACAACTCCAGGTAAAAAAGTTGGATCCCGAAAAGTCAGCTCTCCAAATGGTAAATCAAATTCCTGCTGATTTAATGCGAACAGAATTGTTTCAGGTTTCTCAGGTAAGTCCACAGATTGAAGCTGGTCCGCGGGGAACAAAAATGACAGTTGCGTAGGGGAGATATTTAATTCTGGCTGCTCAATAATTATTGAAGCCTTTGACAGAGCCAGGTCGGCTTCAAAAATGATCTGCCATGGCCCCTTATCTTCGCGCTTCCCTTCGATCCAGTTGAAGCCGATCAGGTATAAAACCAGAGTCAAAACGAAAACGCCAAGAACTGGTTTCCAATGCAGGTCATAGGAAGCGGTATTCGGTTGTTGGGTAGACATGGTGATATGTAGCGAAATTCAGTCTGAATCAACAAGAAAAGAACGATCAATTCTGATTGGCATCTTCTGAACTGCCTTCCTGATCCTCTATCTCGGCTGGATCAAAACTCAAAGATGCCGAGTTGATACAATAACGAAGCCCGGTAGGCGCGGGACCGTCATCGAAAACATGGCCAAGATGCGCCTCACATCGCCCGCAAAGAACCTCAACTCGCTTCATAAAAAGACTTCTATCTTCACGCTTTTCAATCGTTGCACCCTGAGCTGGATCCCAGAAGCTAGGCCAGCCCGTTCCAGAATCGAATTTTGTTTTGGAACTGAAGAGTGGAGAGTTACAGCAGACGCATCGATATAAGCCTTCTGCTTTATTGTTCCAGTATTTACCGGTGAAGGCACGTTCGGTTCCATGCTTGCGGGCTACTTCAAACGCTTCGGGAGAAAGAAGATCGCTCCATTCTTCGTCGGTCTTGGTAATTTTTTCAGGGGAATCAGAGTTAGAACTCATAAAGCAACTGGGGCTGATAAACTGGTAAGAGTTGGCCAGGGATTTTCTTTAAAAATGCGCTGAAACTCAAGAATTGCATATCGGTCAGTCATGCCGGCAAGATAATCACAGACTGCTCTTGGCGCTCCGATTGATTCTGCTCGTTTGCGGGAGCTGGGGCCAATCTCATCCAGGTTCTCAATATAAAAATTAAACAGCTCGTTCAGCATTCTTGTCGCACGATCGTTGGGTTCACGCACAACTGGATTACGATACAGGCGATCGAAAAGAAACTTGCGCAGTTTCTGATTTTCTTTTTTACGCTGAACAGAATAGCGAACCAGTGGCGCATCATGCTGCAGGACTTTGTCAGCCGAATCCACACCAGATTCCAGAATGGCTTTCTCTGACTCAGTGACGACATCCCGGATTTGACCGTCCATAAGCCGCCGGATGATGTAGTATCTTCTACCTTCCCGATCGGTTCTTATCGGGTATTTTTCACGAACTTCTTCTGCAGCTTCAGCCCAGATTGGGATTTCTCTGCAAAGATCATCTTCATCTATGAGTCCAGCTTCCAGTCCATCATCCAGATCGTGATTGTAGTAAGTAATCTCGTCAGCAAGGTTGGCAACCTGGGCTTCTAGCGATGATGATTTAATTTCGAAATCGAGATCTTGCGCCGGCGAGCAGGGAGCTGAACGTCTTTCATGTTTTTTCAAACCTTCACGAACTTCCCAGGTCAGGTTCAATCCAGGAAAATCAGGATATTTTTGTTCCAGGGTTTCTACGATTCGGAGGCTTTGGCGATTGTGCTCGAATCCGCCAAAAGATTTCATCAAGTCATCTAAAACCTTCTCACCTTGGTGCCCAAATGGAGAATGTCCCAAGTCGTGCGCAAGCGCGATGGCCTCGGCCAAGCTGTCATTCAACCGTAATGCCTGAGCTATACTTCGGCTGACAGCTGCGACTTCAATCGTGTGTGTCAGACGGGTTCGATAGTGATCCCCGGCTCCATTCAAAAAAACCTGGGTTTTATATTCCAGTCGACGAAAGGCTTTCGAGTGAATGATTCGGTCACGGTCTCGTTGAAAATCAGTTCTCCAGGGAGCCGGGAACTCATTGAACATTCTACCTCTGGAATGAGCGCTGAATTGTGCGTAATTCGCAAGTCGGGAATACTCTTCCCGCTCAAGCATTTCTCTGGTTTGAGGCATGTTCCTAACGATGATTTAAGCCGTCTTCACGGTCTCTACCTCTTCGATTCCAAGTTTCTGGTAAAACTTCTCGATTGGAATGGATTTCAGTTCCACAACTCGTCGTATTACGTCTTCAATAAGGTTATTTGGACAAGAAGCCCCGGCGGTGATTCCAACCGTCAAATCACCTTCAGGCCACCAGTCACTGGTTTCAATTTCGTCTTTTGTATGCTGATTATAATGCTGAATTATGCCAGCAGATTTCAACTTGGACGCGTTCTTTATGAAAAATGTTGGCAAACTGGCTTCTCCCATTTCAGCAAGATGACTGGTGTTGGAAGAATTATATCCTCCAACCACAAGCAGGAGATCCATTTTGTCTTTCAGCAAAACCCGCAACGCATCCTGCCGGTCCTGAGTGGCTCCGCAGATGGTGTCAAAAGATCGAAAATGCTTCGCCAGTTCGTCTTCGCCGTAGCGATCCACCATCGCTTTTTTTAAACGGTTCTGCACTTCTTCTGTCTCGCCTCGCAACATGGTAGTCTGGTTTGCGACTCCCACCAGTTTCAAATGCTCATCCGGGTCAAATCCCTTTGAGTATGCGCCTTTGAATTTCTCTAAAAATGCTTCTCTATCTCCACCATTTCGAATGTAGTCACAGACTACGGCTGTTTCATCCAAATCGAAAACCACCAGGTAATGACCATTTCCCTGAGAGGTTGCGCGAGAACTGGTCGCTTTGGTTTCCTCATGCCATGCCTTGCCATGGATAATGCTGGTGTACTGATCACGAGCATACTGCCGAACACGTTTCCATACACTCATGACATCTCCACAGGTTGTATCAACAAATTGGCAGCCTTTGGCTTTGATACGGTCCATGACACTGACTTCGGCTCCAAAAGCAGGAATAATGACAATATCGCCCTCTTGCAAACGCTCAATATCAGCATCCACATCGCTTTCCTTGCCGCAAATCACTTGAATCCCCATCGCCTTAATCTGGTGATTCACCTCTGGATTGTGGATGATTTCTCCAATCAAATACAATGGTTTGTCTTTAAAAACCTTCCTGGCTGCATAGGCCAAATCAATTGCCCGCTCCACTCCATAACAAAAGCCAAACTCTTTTGCCAATCGAATGGTCAATCCATCGACTGTGACCTGATTCCCGTTGGCGCGGATGTGGTCCACGAGTTCACTCCGATAATGAGTCAAAACCTCAGCCTGAACCGCTTCCATGACGTCCGGGGTTCTGAGGTTGATTTTCTTAGGTTTCGGATTTTGCTTGGTTTGACCGACTTGCATTATTCTGATGTTAATAGGACCATGCCCAATCGTCCAGAGGGAATCAGGTCTTACTTTTTTAAAAGTACAATTTAAAACGGGGGCAGGGTGGCGCTGAGTCGTTCAGACCAGGTCAGGCGCAGGGACAAGTCGCCGAGATTTGGTTATGCTTTCCTCGGACTCTACCAAAGTTGAATCAAACTCTTTTTACCCAGAATAAGTCGTATCTGATTGACGGACCCTATTCGTTTGGTTCTGTTGGGAGCCAACGCAATTGAACGAGCATTGACTTGAGCGCGTCAGAAATTAGTCGACAGGTTAAATGACATAATGGAAGGGAATTTACATAGCAAGCCACGGAAACCAACCGATTCAATCGACCCCGATCAAGTTCTCTAATTGATCAGCCAGAGAAATCCTATGAAGTATCACTTGAAGGCCTTTATCAATGACAACATTCTGTCTCTTTTTCAAAAAGACAGAGAAAAAGATTCTGACAATAATCAACCGGATGTTCATGTCAGAACTACATCTGGAAATCTGACTCCGGGTTTCTTTGGGTTAGCTCTTGGAATTTCAATTGCAGGAGGGTTTGCTCAAGGATTTCTTGGATCCAACCCGCAGACAAACTCTGGCGGAAACGATGTGATTTCCTTATCCATCGAACTCAATCAAGAGTATTATCTTCCTAAAGAAGCGATTCCGGTGACACTCAAGCTGACTAATTTTTCAGGGCAGACCCTGAAACTGGGCAAAACGCCAACATGGATCTCGTTTGAAATTGAGAATGGGGAGGGACGGCCGATTGTTCAGGAGCGCCTGATTGATACTTCAGGGGAATTTGAACTCGACACCGCTCTAAGAGCTAAAAAAGTTGTGAATGTGGCCGAGGGATTTGAACTGGCTGATCCAGGGTTTTACAAAATTACAGCTTTTGCAGAGGTCCCTGGTTGGGGGCGAATCACCAGTCCACCTGAAAAATTCCAGGTACTTTCGGGGATTGTTTACTGGAATCGTATGTTTGGGGTTCCGGGAGAGGATGCTGATCAGAGCGCTGAGGTCCGCAGGTACAGTCTGGTTCAAGCAGTTTATCTGAAAGAACGCAAATTATACGTTCGAGTTGACAGTGTCACCCATTCCAAGGTTCTTGAGGTTTTTCCGATTGGGCCGATGGTTTCATTAAGTCGCCCTGCTCCACAATTGGATCGATGGAACAACCTCCATGTGCTTTATCAAATTGGTCGTGACAGTTTCGTCTATAACGTGATTTCTCCAGCTGGGGAACATCTGCGACGAAAGTACTACCTCAGACATCCACTGAATTTCACTCGCCCTCAAATGTACCCGGACAACCAAGGCAGAATTTTTGTGTATGGAGGTCAAGCTCAAGTCCGTTCAGATGATATCGAACACGAAACTGCTCCTCCAGCATACCCTGAGAATTTACAATCTAAAGATGAAAAAAAAGGAAGTCCTGAACCAACGGCGAATTCAGGCTCTTCCACCACCAAACAAGATAATTAATTCTTCATGCTTTAACAGTTCGCCAGGAAACGTGGAGAAGTGGGGAGATATTCTCTCATGAAATCTTCCGACTTCTCAACATTTCCGCCGTGTCATCCATTGGCTACTAAAATTCGGTCCGTCTGAGCTTCGGTTATAACTTTTCCACTGGAAAGAATTCGGTCCACTGCTGCGGAAAAATCGGCAGCGATCCAGTCATGCCTTCTTTCATGCGCCCATGGCGAGTCGATCAGAATTGGCGTAGAGCCGATTTGTCGAGCGGCTTCAGCATCCTGCCATTTTTCACTGACGATGAATGATTGTTCCAAGTTAATCTGCCACTTGAACGCAGCTTCCAGAAATAAACCTGCCTTAGGCTTGCGGCATGGACAATAATCCTGTTCTCCATGCGGACAAATGAGTAAATCATCCAAAGGAAGTTCTGACAACAATCGTCGGCACATCCGGTCCAGTTCCCTGCGATTCAATGTTCCATCAGAAACTCCTGGCTGATTAGAGGTGGCCACCAACATAAAACCCTCATTCTTTAAGCGTTGCAGGTCACTCAGAATGTCTTTCGGCAGAACAAAGTCCTCCAGGCTCAGTGGCGGTGTTCCTTTATGGGGATGGTTCCTGTGGTGATTCAGGATCCCATCTTTCTCAATAAATACTGCTGTTTTCATCAGAATCCAAAGCAGCAATAATTTGGCCTAAAAGAAAAATAATTTTATTTTATTATAAAAATGTTCACCAGAGCCCAGCTTTTGCTTCGATTTCTTTCGCCAGCCCCAGAGCCTGAGCCAGGGACACACTTTTTGAAAGGCCAAAACCCCGTTTCATTTCAACTCTGAGCACAGCAAAAGCTTCACCATTGTTGTCGTGTAACGGAGCTAGAAATACCCAGCGTCGTGGTTTCTGTTTTTTTGCTGTAAAAGAAGTATTTTCATCCAAACAACGCTTTTCAAATTCAGTAGCGGGTTGTCCAATCTCCTCCTCTCGCGTTGATGCCATAACTTTCAATAATGATGAAACGGAAGATTCTCCGTCAGTATCTTCCTGCTTTTGTTCCACCTGATACCGGGAACGTGTATTTGGCAAAGCGACAATGCGAGCATCCTTTATTTTTCTGTTTTGATCCATTGCCCATTGTAACGCCCCTTCAAATCGGTTCACTTCTGGTTCAAAATCAATGCGTGTTTCTGCAAATGAACTGATCGAATCCGCTTTTGTCCAAAGCCCTATCTTACCTTGAGCGAATGTGGTATCAGTAATCAGAGGCAGGATCTTTTTCCCATCAAGTCGAACCGTAATTTGAGGTCCCAGAGTTTCGATCGACAACGTGTACCATTGATTCTTTTCAAACTCTGCCTCTGCTGTGAGCACAGGCTCTGTTGGAAGTCCATCAATAAAACGATAGAATGCGAGATTGGATCCAGGACCACTGGCGCGGACAATATAATAATTTTGATCATCCTGTACTCTAAAAATCACACCTGCCATCTGCTCAAAGCCACCACCGTTAAGTTGGAAACGAGTTACGAATTTAAAATCGCCAAATGTCTTGTCTTCGAAAAGTAGAATTGGAAATCGATTCGGCTGGGAGCTGAATGACGTTTGCTGAATAGCGCGCCCTTTCTGCAGAGGAAGCTCCGATGTGATTTCTTGATAAAAAACAGGAGCTGGTGTGTCTGTTTCAATGATTTCCCAGACTCCTTTTTTCCCTTCGTAACCTGTCCTGGAATTCCGAAACCCATCAGGAACGCCATTCGTTTCAGACACATTCCAATCCCAGATCAAGGTTTCAGAATTTTGAGTAAAACCATTCCAGGAGCCTAATATCAGCGCACAAGGGACCCAACTAAATCGAATCAACTTATCCAACATAAACATGACAATACTTATAATCCGGTTAATCAGATATCCGAATTTTTTCATCCATTAAAAACGAAAGCCGATTCATCAGCATGGGATGAATCGGCTAACCAACAAGGGAACAGAAAGCCTGCACACTGAGTTCAAGCCTGGGGGCAGGTTCAGATCAATCCTGATAAATCATATCGTCAACCGTACCACCTGACTTAATGAATGGCAAAACGTGTTCGGTATAAGGTGTAATCACATCCAGAACGTAAGGCCCTTCACTTTCGAGCATCCGTTGAATCGCAGCATCAAGATCTTTCTTAAACATAACCCGCTCGCAAGGCACATTGTAACTCTTGCACATCGCCACGTAATCCGGGTAAATCTGATTCATTTTTTCCGGATCACCCAAATAAGTGTGACCACGATTGCCATCGTAGAAGCGATCCTCCCACTGCACCACCATTCCAAGGTGTTGATTATTTAAAATAATGGCCTTTGCTCCAATTTTCTCGATATGAGCAGTAGCCAGTTCCTGAATGTTCATCAGGAAGGATCCGTCACCATCGATATCGATCACTTGTCGATCCGGGCAGGCAACTTTAGCTCCAAGCGCAGCTGGATAGCCAAATCCCATGGCTCCAAGACCGGCGCTGGTGAGAAATCTTCTTGGCTTGTCGAAGTTGTAAAACTGACCAGCCCACATTTGGTGTTGTCCGACTCCGGTTGTCAGAATGGCGTCACCTTCAGTCAATTGATACAATCTATCGATCACATACTGAGGTAGAATCACTTCATTCGAGTCCCCATTCATGAACTCTTTCATGTGTTGAGAGTTTAGAACTTCGTCAGTCACACGGTATTTGAGCGGGGCTTTTTCTTTCCACCCCTTGATCTTGGCGTTCCATTCAGTGAACTGCTGCTGAACCGGATGGCGTTCAATCAGCTCGTTCAGCCTCTGAAGGGCATATTTGACATTACTGACCACGGGCAGATTCGCCGGTTTGTTTTTGTGAATTTCAGATGGATCAATGTCGATATGAACTATAGAACCGTGCTCACAGAACTTTTCGACTTTACCAGTCACTCGATCATCAAATCGGACACCAAAAGCCAACAGCAAATCCGCTTCATTGACTGCCCAGTTGGCATAGGCTGATCCGTGCATACCAAGCCATTTGAGGGATTGCTCATGGGTTTCAGGAAAAGCTCCAACGCCCATGATAGTGGACGTCACCGGAATCCTGGTCGCTTCAGCAAATTTCAACAGCTCTTCATGAGCGCCGGCGCTGATAATTCCTCCACCCACATACAACACTGGACGTTCCGATTTTTCAATCAGACCGATGATCTCATTCAGAGCGATGTCACTGGCTTTGGGTTCTGGATTGTAACAAGGCACATTCACTTCGTCAGTGAAGACAGGTTGTGCTTTTTGCTGCTGGATATTTTTAGGAATATCGACCAGGACAGGTCCAGGTCTTCCGGATTGGGCGAGGTAAAAAGCTTCGTTGATAATCCGAGGAATATCATTGATGTCGGTGACGAGGTAGCTGTGCTTCACAACCGGCAGAGTCATCCCGAAGAAATCAGTTTCCTGGAAAGCGCCTTTTCCGATCATCGCCTGTGGCACCTGACCGGTGATCGCCACCAGCGGGATGGAATCCATAAAAGCGTCAGCGATGCCAGTAACCAGATTCGTCGCCCCAGGACCACTGGTTGCCATACATACACCGGCTTTGCCGGTTGCTCTGGCGTACCCCTCGGCGGCGAAAGACCCTCCCTGCTCGTGGCGTGGAAGGACAGTACGAATTGAAGAGCGAGTCAGCGCCTGGTGAAACTCCATACTGGCTCCGCCCGGATACGCAAAAATGACTTCGACACCAGCTTTTTCCAGACTGCGAACCAGAATTTCACTTCCCAGCATTGGGGGTCCGATTTCAGGTTTTTTCTTGGCTTCTGCTCCCGTCGCAATGGACTGATCTTCGAGAGCTGCTTTTGTTTCGGTTGCCTGACTCATAGTATTTTTAATTCAGTACTTTATCGAATTTAGAAAAATGTTCGTAATACGCAAGTTTTTGAGGGTTGTTTCTTTGTTTGGATTCGCAGAAATGAAAAAACCCACGGTTGTGAGCCGTGGGTCAGGGTTGGGTTTGTCTGGATGTTACCCAAGCCTGACCGGAGGCGCTACGGTCACAAGGACGTCGACCACGACTGCGACGACTGCATTTTCTTTAAGCTGTTTGACCGTTGTGACCATGGGCTTGAATGGAATAGTGAATGCTCGCTTCTTTGTTCTGCATCCAGTAAAGGCGCTGAAAGCTGGCGGGTCAAGTTCTGTTTAAAAGAAAAAATGAAAACACCGTGAGACATCGCGGCGTTTTTTCATGTCAAGTTAATCACCTGGCGGCCGATGCCTCTCAGGGCACAATCTTCAGAATTTTACCTGTTGAACCGGCAATTCGATTTGAATCATTGGTCAAAACATATATTTCACCGGACGCATCCTGACCCATTCCAGTAATATAAGCGTTAATGACTCCATCAGGATGGTCTGACAATTTCATTGGACGAGCTGACCATTGAGTCGTTTCCTGTCCTTGAAAACCAGGAGGAAACCCAACTAACACCTGACCACTTCCACGTCCCCAATTGCCGGACCAGTCTGCAAAAACATAGCATCCATTCATTGCGGGAATACTTTTACCTCGGTAAACCGCTCCCCCAACGATACAAATTCCATAAGCATCAGACGCATTCGGGAATTTTTTCACGCTCTTGTATTCAATAATTGGATCAATCAGCGGTGTTCCATCGGCTGCGACTTTGGGGCAATTATCGTCATCAAGAATCTGAGTCGGGTGGAAACAATGCTTTCCTTCGCGAATTTTCCATCCATAGTTGCCTCCCTTGGTAATGATATTCACTTCCTCAAAATGGTTCTGACCCACATCAGCTGCAAATAACTGATGTTCCCCACCCTGATCAAAGCACATTCTCCAGATATTTCTCAATCCGTAGGCGTAGATTTCATCTTTGCCTTCTTTGCCAACGAAAGGATTGTCCTTTGGAACGGAATATGGGGTTCCATTATCGATATCAATGCGAAGAATCGATCCCAGCAATTTCGATGTATCCTGAGCGTTACCGGTTCCCTCAGTATGCCCCCTCCCCTCGTCATTTCCTGCTCCTCCATCTCCAACACTGATATAAAGGAATCCATCCGGACCAAACGCCAGACTGCCGCTGTTATGATTGAACTGCGGTTCATCAATCTGGAGTATGATCTTTTCAGATCCCGGATCAGCCTGGAGTCCCTTGG